>CAUTKJ010000001.1:0-29649 GCA_963539185.1 uncultured Candidatus Saccharibacteria bacterium
TGGAGCACACCACTGGCGGTGCGGACGCGAACCCATTTGTGACGCATATGGATGCGCTGGGCGATCAGCAGTTTTATTTGCGAATTAGCCACGAATTGCCATTGAAGCGATTGATTGGTGCTGGATTTGAGAAAGTTTATGACCTCGGTCCGCGTTTTCGCAATGAAAATTATTCGGACGAGCATTTGCCGGAGCATATTGCTATGGAATGGTACGCGGCTTACTGGGACTGGAAACAGGGAATGCGCTTCATGGAGTCGATGTATAAAGATGTGCTTCAGAAGACTTTTGGTACTCTGCAATTCCAATTGGGAAAATTCAACGTTGATATGAGCGGCGAGTGGGAAGTTTGGGATTATGCTGAAGTCATTCGCAAGCATTACGGAATCGATGTTTATAACACGACAATTGAAGAAGTTGCCGCTAAGCTGAAAGAGTATAATTTGGAAGTTGAAAAAACTGACTCTATTCCACGCAGCATTGATAAATTATGGAAGAATATTCGTAAAGATGTTGCTGGTCCGGTTTGGTTGGTGAATACGCCGAAGTTTATTAGTCCGTTGTCAAAGACTAATCCGGAAAATCCAGAGACGGTGGAGCGTTTTCAGCCGGTGATCGCTGGTTCGGAATTGGGTAATGGATTCTCTGAATTGAACGATCCGATTGACCAGCTGAATCGTTTCCTTGAGCAACAGCAAATGCGTGACGCTGGTGATGAAGAGGCGATGATGCTTGATATTGATTACGTTGAGATGTTGGAGTATGGCATGCCGCCGGCTTGTGGTTGGGGCTATTCTGAGCGAGTATTCTGGATTTTCGAGGGCGTTACAGCGCGTGAAGGTGTGCCGTTCCCGCAGCTTAAGAGCGAAATTGACGAAACAACTCGGGCGATTTATCCGCAAGTCAACTTGTAATTTTGCTATAATTAAAGCATGAAACGTTTTCTTTTGGGGCTATTAACTGTTGGGCTATTGCTGGTCGGGTCTGGCAAAATGGCGTTTGCGGCGCGCTCGACGGATAATTTTACTATTACAAAATTTGATGCTGAATATTCGCTGAGCCGCGACTCTGATAATCGATCAAAATTGGAAACTACTTGGCGAATTACTGCTAATTTTCCGCCGAACCAAAATCGGGGAATCGCGCCAGTTTTTGTTAAGAAGTACGATAATCATTCGACGAATTTTTCATTGCAATCTGTAACTGATGAAAATGGTACGTCGCTCGAATATTCCTGGAATGATGACGAGTTGAGGATTGGTAATAAAAACACTTACGTAGAAGGTGAGAAAACTTACATTATTAAGTTTACGCAGCGTGATGTAACTAAGAATTACGGCGACACGGGGCGTGATGAATTCTATTGGGATGTGATCGGCGATGAATGGCGTGTTCCGATGGAAAATGTGCAAATTTCTGTGAAGTTTGATGAATCTTTGGCTGCGGCAAGGCAAGGGAAAGCTTTTTGTTATGTTGGCAGTCGAGGTTCGACGACGCAATGTGATTTGAGCGAAGATAATAAGGGTCGGATTACTGTAAAAATAGATAAATTGAGTCGTCGACAAGGCGTAACTGTGGCGGTTGGGTTTAAGAGTGGGACTTTTTCTGGATATCAAGAAACGCTAATGGAAAAGTTGATTGGAATTTGGCATTTGATGCAGATTTTGGCTTATACAATCGCGACACCTTTGGTGATTTTTCTAATAATTCGATATAGGCGGTTGGTTGGCAGAGATAAGGAATTAAAACCGATTCCACCGGAATATTTACCGCCAGAGGATATCAGTGTTTTGATGTCAACATATATTTTGAAAAAATACGACCCATTCAAGGTTAAAGGTTTGCCAAAGGTCGCGCAATTATTAGACCTGGCGGTTCGGCATTATATTAAAATTTATGAAGTGAAAAAACCTTCGCTGTTTAGCGGTGCGCAATACGAGATTGAAATTATTAAAGATTTACAGGAACTTGAAGCCGAGGAAATTGAAATTGTCCAAGATATGTTCGACAGTCCATCTATTCCAAAGCCAGGTCAACGCCTAAATCTGAAAAATCTTCAAAATAATATAAAATACATGACGCGAACGCGTGACGATGATAAAAATCTGGAGACGCTAGCCAGAGAGAAATATGGTTTATGCGAGCAAAATCCAGAAGTGAAACGAATAATGAGAGGGTGGTTTAAGCGAGTTCTTGTGCTGGCTGTTTTGTTTTTATCACCGATGTTTCTTGTTATGTCAATTATGCTCGTCTTCGCTTCTAGAGGTTGGTCGCTGACTGATGAGGGTCTAAGCTTGAGGCGATACTTAGAGGGACTGAAAATGTATATCGGTGTGGCTGAGGCTGAGCGATTGAATATTCTACAAAGTCCTGAGGGTGCGGAAAAAGTAGTTGTTGATGTGAACGACGAAAAGCAGCTCGTTAAATTATATGAAAGAGTTTTGCCTTATGCTGTGTTGTTTGGACAAGAGAAAAATTGGAGCAAGCAAATGGGCAAATATTACGAGCAAGTTGGCGAGGCGCCAGATTGGTATGTTGGGCAAGGCATGTTCAATGCTGTGGCGTTTTCGTCTGGACTAAGCGGTTTGTCGACGGCGGCTGGCCATGCTAGTGATTATTCTTCAACTTCTGGCGGTTCATCTGGCGGCGGATTCGCTGGCGGCGGCGGAGGCGGCGGCGGAGGCGGCGGCTGGTAGAATTTGCTATAATTAAAGATATGGATTTTTTATTGGAGTTATTTTCTGGCAGGCTATTTTTAGCTGCGATTCAGAGTAGAGGTTGTAATTATGTCTGATATTTTATTATGGTTGGCGGCGGCCGTTCTATTGGCGCTTTCTGGACTGTTTTCCGGTCTGAATATTGGTCTAATGATGGCGCGGCCTGATGACTTGAGGCGAAAGGCCAGGCAGGGCGACAAAATTGCGGCGCGAGTGTATCAATATCGGAAAGACGGCTATTATTTGATTTTCTGTATTTTGCTCGGCAACGTCGGCGTGAATACCGCGATGTCGATTTTGCTTGGCAATATGACGAATGGCGTGGTTGGCGGTTTGATTGCGACGCTTCTTATCACGATGTTTGGCGAGATTTTGCCACAGGCGATTTTTTCGCAGCGTGGATATCGATTTGTGCGATATTTCTTTTGGTTGCTTGATGTGATTTACGTGCTATTTTGGCCGCTTGCTCAGCCGATGTCGAAATTGTTGAATCGCTGGCTGGGCAAGGAAACACCGCAATTGTATTCTCACCAGGAGCTGGAGGAGATCATTCACGAGCACGCTGTCAGGTCGGATAGTCCGGTTGATTATGACGAAAGCCGAATCGCGGCGGGTGCGTTGCAGTTTAGTAAAAAGACGGCTGGCGATTTGGTTACGCCGATGAGCGAGGTTTTTGTCGTGGATTTGGATGACGAACTGGACGCGACTCTACTAGCTCAGATTAAGCACGCTGGGCATTCGCGAATTCCAGTTCAATCTGACGGGGAATTGGTCGGAGTTTTATATGTGAAGGATGTCGTTGGGAAGGATTTGCCGTTGCCAATTAGCCAATTGTACCGCGATAAAATTTACGATATTGACAAGAGATCGCGTCTGGATACGGTCTTAAGTCGATTTATTCAAACGCGCAATCATTTGTCTGTGGTGATGGACGATGAGACGGAGCTGGGGATTATTACGCTGGAAGACGTGATTGAAGAGATTCTGGACCAAGAGATTGAAGATGAGTATGATGAGGAATAGAGAACGATTTATATATAGTGATATACTAAGAAATATATTTGACGAAAACGGTGGGCAGGGAGATTAATGTGTCTAAAGAGCAATATTTTGGAGATGGCATTCCTGATCGATTGCGACAGCTGTCAGTCGAAGATATGCCGATAGAAAAGTTATATATCCTCGATACCGTAATGGATGATTCGGAGTTTTCTGATCTGGGCGACGAAGTGGAGTTTGATGATGATGCTATATATGTAGACAAAACTCAGGCAGGAGGTCTGGGTAGACTAGCTATAGATAAGAGGTGTGCCGTGAAAGCTCTCGATAAAATTGATCCAGCTGATTTTAATTCAGTAATTCTAATGAAAGCATATGTACAAGATGGCGACAATCTCTGTTGCGGTGTTATCGCGGACTGTCGATTTTACAAAGGATCATTTGGTGTCGATAGTGGAAAGGAAATTGATTTTACAGATCAGGAAGAGATGTGGGAGACGCTTGACGATCAAGCAAATAAGTTAGTAATTTCTGCCGTGATTGATGTAGAAGATGGACAAGTTAAAATATGGGGTGATTCAGCGTTTTTTGATGCCGCTGCGTATATGACTAAGTTAGTTAGCGATAAGTATTCGAAATACGAAGAGAGTGATGAACAGGTGTCTAAATCTGACGCGGCTTTAAGAAAATCCGAACTTCAAGATAAAGCTAAAAGGGCTATATCTTCTTTTTCTAAGACTTGCGAATATGCAGTCGGTGGCTTAAGTAAGTGGATTAAGGATCATCGGAAATAGAAAATTTTGGATTATTTTCAAAAATACCTTGACTATTTAAGGTATCTTGTATAACATAGTACTATGTATAGTAAATCAACAAGGAGCTTAATGTGAGAAGAATTGACATTATTAAACGCGCCGGTCGAAATTTGGGACAATCAAAAGGTCGCACGATTTTAACCGCGCTGGCAATTTCAGTTGGAGCGTTTACGATTGGTCTGGCGCTGATGGCTGGAGAAGGCGGCCGGCTGTATACGAACAGTATGGTCGACGCGGCTGGTGATAAAAAATCTGTTTCGGTCTATAAAAAAGTGACCTCGTCAGGATCTGATAGTAATCTTCCGGAATATAGCGACTCGGAAGATACGGAAAATAGTCAATCTAAGGCGATAGAGAAATATTCGATGACTGATAACGACGTGAAAAAAATACAGAAAATCCCGCACGTGGAAAAAGTGACGCCAGCTTATTCCATGTCAGGAGTCCTATATGCCAAAAGTTCGGCAAGTGACAAAAAATTCGTGCCTAGCGTAACCGTGAAGTTTGATAAAACTCGAATGAAGTTTGCGGCTGGTAATTTGGACAATTTTATGCCGAAAAAAGGCGAAGTTGTTATTCCGGAATCTTACGTGAAAGAAATGGGATTTAGTGATGCAAAATCGGCAATTGGACAAACGATTACACTGGGATTGAAAAAAGGAGATTCGCCGAGCAAGAACGCTGACAAAGAAATATCTCTGAAAGTTGCGGCAGTCGATAAACCTTCGGACACGATTCTATTTTACCAGCCAGCTGTGCGCGTTTCTGTGGATGACGCTAAGGAGATTTACGCTTTCAGTCACGCCAAAGATTTGCCTAATGATTATTCTTACGTGATTGCGTCGGTTGATGATGAGAAAAACGTTGAGGCGGTGAAGAGTGAACTTGGTAAGGACTACGTGGCGTCTTCGGTTCAGGATGTGCGCAAGGCTATGCTTACTTTTGTGAATATGGCTCAAATGGCGCTGATTGGGTTCGGCGGTTTGGCGCTACTTGCGAGCGTGTTTGGAATTGTTAATACGATGTATATCTCTGTTCTGGAGCGAACTAGCCAGATTGGGCTAATGAAGGCTCTGGGAATGCGAGGTCGTGATATCGGTAAAATGTTCAGGTACGAAGCGGCGTGGGTCGGGCTTCTCGGCGGTTTGATTGGCGTTGGTTTGGCGAGTTTGATGTCGCTACTTAATCCTATGATTGCTAATTTCCTGAAGTTGGAGCAAGGCACGAATCTATTAGTCATCAATCCTTTACAAATGGGACTTTTGGTAATCGGGCTGATGATTATGGCGGTACTTTCTGGCTGGCTGCCGAGCCGCAAGGCAACAAAATTAGATCCAATTGAAGCGTTAAGGACGGAATAGGAGAATTGTTATGATTGAGCTTAAAAATGTGACGAAAATTTACGGCAAAAAGAAGAACCAATTTATGGCGCTAAATGATGTGAGTTTGCAAATTCCGACGGGCGTGAGCGTGGCGATTTTGGGAAAATCTGGTTCAGGAAAATCGACGCTAATGCACGCAATTTCTGGCTTGGATCGACCGCAGCAAGGTGAGGTGATTATTGACGGTCAGGACATTCTGAAATTGAAGCAAAAGCAAGTTGACGAGTTCCGCGCGAGAAAAATAGGTTTTATTTTCCAGAGTTTCTTTGTTCAGGGCAATGAAAGCGTGGCGGATAATGTGAGTTTGCCGCTGGAAATTGTGAAGACGCCAAGGGGCTTGAGGGAAAGTAAGATCAATGAGGCGCTGAAGGCGGTGGACTTGTATGAGAAGCGCAAGAATCGTGCAAAGGATTTGTCGGGCGGTCAGAAGCAACGTTTGGCGATTGCGCGGGCAATTGTAGGTAGCCCTCAGATTATTTTTGCGGACGAACCTACGGGAAATTTGGATAGCGAAACTGGCGCTAAGGTGGAGGAATTGCTGTTTAATTACAACAAGCAAGAAGGCGCGACGCTGATTATCGTGACGCACGACGTTGACTTGGCCAAAAAATGCGATTATCAAATCCTGATCAAAGACGGCAAAATTAAGGGCTCTAATATACCGAAAGAAGGTGAAAGTGGACGTTGATAGCTATGCGGAAAGCTTGGCGGTCCAATTGCGAAAAGGATTTTTGGTTTACTGCGTTTTACTGGTTTGTTCTAATAAAGCGCAGTACGCCGGCGACATTGTTAAGCAATTGAACGATTCGGATTTAACGGTGGTCGAAGGCACGATTTATCCGCTGCTGAATAGGTTGCAGAAAGACGGATATTTGCAACACGAATGGCAGGAAAGCGAGCAAGGTCCGCCGCGAAAATATTATTCATTGACAGATCACGGCGATCAATTGATTCATGAACTTAAAGATCGCATAAATATGTTAAATAATTCGCTTGATAACTTAGAGAAAGGAATAAAATAATGAAGGAAATAACCAGGATTCATCTGGCAAAAACGGCGTTTAGTGTGGAGATTGACGCTAAGAAATCGCTAGAAAAATATCTTAATTCGATTCAGAAAAATATGCACGCCGACGCGGAAGCGATGAAGGAAATTGAGGCGCGAATGGTTGAAATTCTAGCCGAGCGTGGCGTGATGAAAGAGGGCGTTATTAGCGATGATGACGTTTTGGCGATTAAAAATCAAATGGGCGAGCCGCGCGATTTTTCGGATGATAGTGAGGACTCAACTGATGAATTGACGGATGATAATGAGAAGCCAGAGAAGCAATTGATGCGCGACACGGACGGAGCTGTCATTGGTGGCGTGTGCGCGGGAATAGCGGCATACTTTAATATCAATCCGTTGTGGGTGCGACTTATTGCAATTATCTCGCCGTTCGTAACATTCGGCACGATAGTGCTGGTTTATCTCGCGATGTGGGTGTCAATGCCGCCAGCAAAAACCGCGTCGGACAAATTGCGAATGCGCGGAAAGCCGGTAACTTTGGCTGCGCTTAAGGAAGCTTCCGCTGATGGAAATTCAACTGTGTCTGTCGGAAAAACTCCAATTGCGAAATTTTTCCAATATTTTGTCGGTGTTATGGCGTTACTTACGACGCTAGCGATACTGTTTGGGCTGATTGTTGGCGGGGCGCTTGGTGTTTCTGCGGTTGATATGCTCGGCGGTTTGGGAATGCAAATATGGGCGTGGGGAGTATGGACTTCCTTGGCAATTGGCGGAATCGCGACGGTAATATTTGGCGCAATTGTAACGCGTAGCATATTCGCTTGGAAGGTCAATCGAATGTCTGTAATCACAATGATCGTGGCGGCATCCGTTGTTTTCATGAGTTTGGCAAGCGCCGCAATATTTAGCGCCCACGCTGGCTTGGAATATGCGCGTGAATCGCAGCAGCTCACGAAGAAAGTGAATATCGATATTCCAGATACGACAAACGCTAATTCAATTTTTATTGATATGCCAGTGGGGAATGTTTCGCGAATAAATTCTGACAAATTTAAGGTGGAAGCGGAGTTTGTGGATTTACCAAAGGCGAATAAGCCAGAGATTAACGTGCGACGCGATGGCGATAAAATTGTGCTGTCTGTTTCCGAGAAGTGCAACGCGATATTCTTTGACGGTTGTCTGAAGTTTTATAAGCCGATAACTGGCTTGAAAATTTATGCTCCTGCGGGCGTGAATGTTAGCGGCTTGTTCTATCAGAACTCGATTGAAGCAGAAAATTCCGAATCTTAGGCTCACGCATTTGAATGATTTTACCGCTAATGCTACACTTGAAGGATGAAAGGTAATTTTTAAGCGTGGCTTGGTGGCAAGCGATTATTCTCGGCGTAATTGAGGGAATTACGGAATTCTTACCGATTTCTTCGACTGGGCATTTGACGATTGCCGAGAAATTGATGGGAATGCGAATTGACGATCCGAGCGTCGTGGCTTTTACGGCGATAATCCAGATTGGAGCAATTTTGGCGGCGGTGATTTATTTCTGGAGCGACATCTGGCGAATCCTGCAGGCTTGGTGGCGTGGTTTATGGTGGAAGCGAGCGCGTCGAAAGTTTGATTATAAATATGGTTGGGCAATTATTATCGGTTCAATTCCTATTGCGATTGTCGGCTTGTTGTTCAAGCATGAAGTAGAAACGGTTCTGCGCAGTTTGTGGTTTGTGGCGTTCGGGTTGATTGGCTGGAGTGTTGTTATGTGGCTGGCTGACAATCGTGCGGGAAATAACAAGCGTGGCGAAACTGAGACGAGCTGGAAAGACACTTTGGCAATTGGTGCGGGGCAATGCTTGTCGCTCATTCCGGGAGTTAGTCGTTCCGGTGCAACGATTTCAGTCGGTCTGTTTCGTGGATTTGACCGCGTGTCGGTTACGAAATTAAGTTTCTTCTTGGGTATTCCAGCACTAGTTGCGGCGGGGCTGTTGGAAGTCGCTACCAAATATAAACACATTTCTGGCGGCGTTGGCTGGACTCCAACTATAATTGCTACGGTGGTTTCATTCAGCGTTGGCTATTTGGCCGTGTCGTGGTTATTGAAGTTTATTCAGAGTAATAATTTCCGACCGTTTATAATTTATCGATTTGTCCTGGGGCTGTTTTTGTTGGTTATGCTTAGTATGGGGATGATTTCTCACGTTTAATAAAAAATTGTGGATAAAGAGTAAAAAATAGCTTGATTTTTAAATTAAATGCGTGTAGAATGATAAAGCATAAGTAGTTTAAAAACGATTTGGGGGTTGTTTTTGATGGAAGAAACAAACAATAGGAAGCCGGCATCAAAGGCATTTGTCTTGAGTCTGTTTACTATAACAATAATATTAATATTGCTACTATTTTTTATCTTTTGTAAGATGATGCCACGTGGCGGTTTTGATATAGATTCTATATCTGTTCGTCAGGACTCAGGCGAGATTCAGTATCAATATTCAGGCGGCGATTGGAAGAAAATCATATCTCTTGATGATCTTCGCGGCAAAGACGGTCGTAGTATTGAAGTCCAAAAAGGCTCTTTGTATATTCAGTGGCGATACACTGGCGACTCAGAGTGGAAGAATGTCATAGCATATTCTGACCTACTTAAGGGCCAGAATGGTCAAGACGGCAAGGATGGTAAGGACGGTAAGGACGGTCGAAACGGCATTAACGGCCAAAATGGTCAAAACGGTAAGGATGGTAAAGACGGCCGCAATGGAGTTAATGGTGCTACAGGAGCTAGAGGAGCCACGGGAGCTACCGGTGCGACTGGTGCTACAGGGGCAGCTGGCCAAAATGCTACTATTTCCGTAACTAATAGTACTCAGCCTTGCTCGACTGGGTTGACTATTACCGGAAATGGTACAAGTAACCTAGGTTTACAATTTACAGGCAAGAATCTTCCTGCGGGTGGTAAAACAAATCAAGTACTCGGTAAGAAAACTGATAATGACTGTGACGTAGAGTGGAAAGATACGTACGAAATTCGCGGAACTGGTATGCCTGAGGGTAATGTTAAGGCTAGTGTTGGTACGTACTATACCGATACAGCTGCTACAAACGGTGCCATTCGCTGGATTAAAGCTAGTGGTAGTGATAAAACAGGCTGGAAGGTTGTGTACGGCGACACTGGCTGGAGGAGCGTTCCTCAGATTCTCTCAACATCCATGAAAGCCAGCGTAGTCAAGGTTCGACGAATTAATAATACTGTTTATCTGTACGCAGCTCTTACGGGCTGGGGGTATAGCTGGAACGGCGGCGGAGCTCCATTGCCGTCTGGATTACACCCTGGCGATCAAATGCAAGGTCCTTCCGCTGGTCGATACGGTAATTCGTACTTGACTTGGATAGTTCAAACTACTGGACAGATTCAAGCTGAAGCAGCTAGCGCTCAGAATCCAACACCAACACTCCCTCCGATCGTTAGTGTATCTTATATTCCAGACGACAACGTTCCATGGCCAACGACGTTACCTGGCACAGCTATGTAAGTAAATTATTTACACTTATCTAAAAAGCCCCGTCTGTTAAATCCGGCGGGGTTTATTTATATATAGCCTATGTTGTTATATAATCGATACATGTTAGACATTAAGTTCATCCGAGGAAATGTCGATTTGGTGCAAAAGTCGGCAAACGATAAAGGCTATAAAGTTGATATTGCGGCATTGTTGCAATTAGACGATGAGCGCCGCGATTTGCAGAAGCAGGTTGAAGCGCTACGCGAACAGCGCAATGTTATTTCAGCAAAGATGAAAGGCGGCCGACCAGACCAAGAACTGATTGATCAGGGCAAACAATTGAAAGTTGAGCTGGCAGAGCGTGAGAGCTATTTGAAATCGACCGAGGAAAAAGTTGCGGCAATTCTTAAAAACGTCCCGAATATCACTTTTGACGACGTGCCTCTGGGCGGTGAAGAAGATTCCGTTGAGGTAAAAGTTTATGGCGATTGCAAAACTGGCGCAAAAGACCATTTGGATTACGCTGTAAGTCGCGGCTGGGTGGACTTTGAGCGTGGTGCTAAGGTGGCTGGCGCGAAGTTTTATTATTTGAAGGGCGATTTGGCTTTATTGGAAAATGCCGTAACTCAATTTGCTTTGGATTACGTAACAAAGCAGGGCTTCACATTTATGACCGTGCCGCATATGGTCAATTTGCGAACAGCTGAGGGCGCAGGTTTTACTCCAAAGGGCGAGGGCAGTAACGAGTATGTAGTTGACGGCGAAGATTTGACGCTAATTGGTACGGCGGAAATGCCACTAACCGGCTATCACGCGGATGAGATTTTGGACGAAAAAGATCTGCCATTGCTATACGCTGGATATAGTCCTTGCTATCGAAAAGAGGCGGGAACATACGGCAAGCACACGCGTGGTCTGTTCCGAGTTCACCAATTTAATAAACTGGAAATGTACGCGTTTTGTTTGCCCGAGCAATCTAAAGAGATTCATGAGAAAATTCTTAGCGTTGAAGAGGCACTTTGGCAACAAATTGGGATTTCTTATCACGTGGTTAATATTGCGGCGGGCGATTTGGGTGCACCGGCTGCGAAAAAGTACGACATTGAATATTGGTCGCCAGTTGACCAAACTTATCGTGAGCTGACGAGTTGCTCGAATTGTACTGATTATCAAGCTCGTGGTTTGAACATTCGAGTTCGCCGAGAAAATGGTGCAATTGAATCTGTTCATACGTTGAATGGAACTGCGGTATCGCTGGCTCGCTCACTGGTGGTGATTTTGGAGAATTTCCAGAATCCAGATGGAACTTTGACTGTCCCTGAAGTACTTCGTCCGTATATGAATGGTCGTGACGTGATATAATAGAGAGCATACTAGTTAGTAGGAGGAAAAATGATTAAGGATATTACAATTACTGGCGTTAAATATGAGCTGAACGCCACAACAAAAAAATACGTTGAAAGGAAAATTGGTTCTCTGGGAAAATACTTGCCACGCCACGCGCGAAAAAGTGCATCTGCAGACGTTAAGATTAAGCAGATTGACAATCCTGGCGGCAACAAGTACGAGGTTGAAGTTATCATCAATGTGCCGGATAAGAAGATTGTAGCTAAGGATTCAACCATGAACGTTCTGGCTGCGGTGGATATTGTTGAAGCTAGGTTGAACGGTCAAGTTCGTAAGTATAAAGACGATGTGCTGGCTCACGTTGGCGGAAGTCGCGGGGTTTTGGCGAAGCTAAAACAAACTTTCGGTCGAAAATAATTGATAGATGAAATTGGCAGGAAAGCGTTCAGATTCTGGGCGCTTTTTCTTTTCAAATTGCCCGAAAAAAGTTATAATAAAAGAAGTTTTTGAAAATGCCTGAAAGTGAGGGAGTTTTAAGGTTTATGGCAATTACACAACAAAAAGCGCTGAGTAAGATTTTTGGCGATCCACAGAAGAAGATTTTGAAACGATTGCGTAAGCAAGTTGACGTTATTAACGGTCTGAATGACAAATATGAAAAGATGTCTGACAAGGAGCTCCGGGCGCAGACTGATGAGCTGAAAAAGCGTTTGTCGAAGAAGAGTGTGACGCTTGATACGATTTTGCCGGATGCGTTTGCTGTGGCAAGGGAAGCTGCTAAGCGTGTGATTGGCGAGCGTCCGTATGACGTGCAGTTGATTGGTGGCATGGTTCTTCATGAGGGTAACGTTGCCGAGATGAAAACTGGTGAAGGTAAGACTCTTGTGGCGACGCTGCCGACTTACTTGAATGCTTTGGAGGGCAAGGGTGTTCACGTGGTGACGGTTAATGACTATTTGGCTCAGCGCGACGCTGGCTGGATGGGTCAAGTGTATGATTTCCTGGGCTTGACCACTGGTGTGATTATTAACGAAGCGTCATTTGTTTATGATAAAGATTATGACAATGAGCATCACGACGACCCTCGAATGCGCAAGCTTCGCCCGGTTTCACGTAAAGAAGCTTACGCTGCGGACATTACATACGGCACGAATAACGAGTTTGGCTTTGACTATTTGCGCGACAACATGGTTAACGACGTTGATTTGCTCAGGCAGCGTGAATTGAACTTTGCAATCGTTGACGAGGTCGACTCAATTTTGATCGACGAAGCTCGTACGCCACTTATTATCTCTGCTCCAGCGGCTGAAAATCCTGACAATTATTACACGTTTGCTAAAATCGCCGCGAAGTTGGTTCCGGAAGATTATGTTTTGGACGAGAAGCGCCGAAGTGTCGCTTTGACTGACGAAGGTGTTGAAAAAGTTCAGAAACTGTTGGGAATAAAAAACTTGTACACACCAGATCACGTGCGCAGTGTTTATCATATGGATCAAGCTTTGCGAGCACAGACATTGTTCAAGCGTGATAAAGATTACGTCGTAACTAATGACGGCGAGGTGATCATAGTTGACGAGCATACTGGTCGTTTGATGCAGGGTCGCCGCTACAACGAAGGCTTGCATCAGGCAATTGAGGCAAAAGAAGGCGTTCCTGTACTGGAAGAGAGTATGACCTTGGCGACAATTTCATTCCAAAATTATTTCCGTTTGTACAATAAATTGAGCGGTATGACCGGTACGGCATTTACTGAGGCTGAAGAATTCCAGCAAATTTATTCACTTGATGTTATCCAAATTCCACCGAACAAACCAGTTATTCGTGAGGATAAGGAAGATCTGATTTTTAAGACTGAAAAGGCCAAACTGAAAGCTGTCGCTGAGGCGATTAAGGATTACCACAAGCAAGGTCGTCCTGTTTTGGTTGGCTCTGGTTCTATTGAAAAGAACGAGCAAATTGCCAAATATTTGGAAAAAGAAGGTATTAAGTTTGAGATTCTGAACGCTAAGAACAATGAGCGTGAGGCTGCGATTGTTGCGAAAGCTGGTGAAAAAGGCGCAATTACTTTGGCTACAAATATTGCTGGTCGCGGTACGGACATTAAGCTTGGTGAAGGTGTCAAGGAACTTGGTGGCTTGGTTGTTATCGGTTCGGAGCGACACGAATCACGCCGAATTGACAATCAGTTGCGTGGTCGTGGCGGACGTCAGGGTGATCCAGGCGAGACTCAGTTTTACGTTTCGACCGAAGATGATTTGATGCGAATTTTCCAGGGTGAGCGAATTGCATCATTGATGGACAGATTGGGCGTTGATGATGATACGCCAATCAGAACTCGCGCCGTATCGAAAACGTTGGAAGCAGCACAAAAGAGAGTTGAAGGCTATAACTTTGATACGCGCAAAAATGTTGTTCAATACGACAATGTGATTAACCGTCATCGTCGCGTCGTTTATGTTATGCGACGTAGGATTTTGGAAGGCGATAATATCAAGCCAGAAATTGAGCGATTATTGCGAGCTAAAGTTCACGAATTGACAACTCTTCCATCAAAGAACAATCCAAAGTTTGTCGAGGATTTTTCAGTTATTTTCCCGGTTGATAAGGAAAAAATTGAAAAGGTTGGTAAGGAGAAGAAAGATCGTTTGCGCTATGAGAAGGCGCTGGAGCTGGCTGAAGAAGCTTACGCGGAGAAAGAGCGTGAGATTGGCGCCGATGATTTGCGCGGAGTTGAGCGCGAAGTTTATATGGCGGTGCTGGATACATTGTGGATGCAGCATTTGGAAAATATGCAACATTTGCGCGAGGGAATTCACTGGCGAAGTGTTGGACAGCGTGACCCTTTGGTGGAATATCGATCAGAATCCCAAAAGTTGTTTGAGAGTTTGCAGGCTAATCTCCGCGATGAAGTTTTGGCAACGATATTTAATATCCATAAAGCTGATGCTACAGTCCGTCAATCTCAAGACGACGAATATGACACTGAGCTAACTAGGTTGGCGGAAAATGCCGTTGAGCGTGGCGTAAATGAAATTGGTTCGGGCGAGGAAAATCGCGACGATGACTTCTCTGTGAAAAAGGGCAAGACTAGTGCGGAATCAAATCGTGCGAAGAATCAAGCTCGAAAGAAGAAAAAGGCTCAGCGACAGAACCGTAAGAAAAATCGTAAATAATCAGAGAATTAGGCAATGAAACATACAGTTGAGGAAATTAGACTGAAGAATGGTGCGCGCGGCTTGTTGATTGACGTTCCAGATGCTACGGTAATGAGTTTTCAGGTACAATTCAGGGCGGGAAATCGCTACGTTCTGAATAAAGATATTTATGAAACGGCTCACATTATGGAGCATATGGCGTTCGGTGCGAATGAAAAGTTTCGTTCGGAGCACAATTATGAGCAGGAGTTTACCAAGAACGGTGCTTATCACAACGCTTACACTTCTGACTATTCAATGGTTTATGAAGCGATTTGTGCGGATTTTGAGTGGGATAGGATTTTGGAGCTTCAGAGATTGGCTATTACAACGCCGCGATTCAATGCTGATGAGCTTGAGGCAGAAAAGGGTAATGTTCGCTCTGAATTAACTGGTTATCTCAACAATCACAACCGCGTGATGTGGCCGCGCATTCAGCAGGCGCTGGGTGAAGATATTTTGACGTATAATCAGCGCCTAAAAACGATTGCTAATATTGAGTTGAAAGACATTAAAAATCATCACAAGCGAACGCATACTTTGAAGAATATGCGGTTTGTGGTGGCTGGAAAAATGGCTGGACGAAAAACGGCTATTAAAGAACATCTTGAGGGATGGCAATTAGAGACGGGCGAGCGATTCGTGATTCCGCGCGATGAGCCGCGTAGGGCTAATCCGGTTTTAGTCAGACGAAAAGAGGCGACGAATTTGACGTTTGGCTGGTCAATGATGATTCCGCGCGAGTTAAGCGACGAAGAAGTCACGGCCATGAACGCATTGAACCATATTTTGACTGGCACGATGAGCTCACGGATTTTTGGCGCGGCTCGTAAAAAAGGCTTGGCGTATGGCATTTTTAGCGATACGTCGATTGGTTTTTACGATTCGGCTTGGGATTTTGGCGGACAAGTAAATGTTGAAACCGCAGAAAAGCTCTTTGATATTATCGTGAGAGAGTTGAAGAAAGTTTTGGCTGGATCTATTTCCGAAGAAGACTTGGAAAGTGTGAAGTCGTATTCGTTGGGTCGTTATCAAATGGGTGCTCAAACTGTTGGGCAAGTCAGCAATTTTTACGTAGGACGATATTTTGCTGATGATTTCGTGAGAGATTATGCCGCCGTTCCAGATTCTATCTTGGCGGTAACTCCCGATCAGTTGATTGAAACGGCTCGTCAATTTTTTGCATCCAACACGTGGACGTTGGCGGCAGTTACTTCGGAAGAAAAAGAGCTATTAACAAAGCTGTACGATAAGCTCGACAAGCTGTTCTAGGGTGTAATCGTAAATTGCCCGTGATATAATTAGGTTATGAAAATTGTCATTGCTGGTTTTGGTGTTGAAGGTCAATCTAATTTGCGTTATTTTCGAGAGAAGTTTCCGGAAGCTGATTTTTTGGTGGCAGACGAGCGTGAAAAAGTAGATAATTTGCCGGAAAATGTGGCTTATCAGACGGGATTTTCGGGGCTGGAGAACGCGGATTTAATCGTTAGGTCGCCAAGTCTTCCACTAAAAAAGATAAAGACTAGCGGTCAAATTTGGTCATCGACAAATGAATTTTTCGCTAATTGTCCAGCGACTATAATTGGTGTGACTGGTACAAAAGGCAAGGGGACGACGTGTAGTTTTATTTCGTCGATTTTGCGCGCGGCAGGTAAAACCGTTCATCTGGTGGGAAATATTGGCGTGCCGGCTTTGGATATTTTGCCAAAAATTGAGAAAAATGACATTGTTGTTTATGAATTGTCCAGTTTTCAATTGTGGGATTTGCAGAAATCTCCGCACGTTGCCGTGGTGCTGATGATTGAACCTGACCACTTGAACGTTCACGCTGATTTTAATGATTATTTGGCGGCAAAAGCGAATATTGCCAAGTTTCAAACCGCGGACGATTATGTTGTCTATAATTCTCAAAATGAGTTTAGTTCGTCGATTGCAGATGCGAGTTTGGCGCAGAAAAAGGAATATCCATTTGCTCTTTCGGACGATATAATTTCTGCGATTCGCTTGCCGGGGAAACATAATGTCGACAATGCTTGCGCGGCGATATTGGCTGTAAAGTCGATTTTGCCGAACGTGTCTGATGATGAAATAAAGAAGGGGCTTAGCGAGTTTACGGGGTTACCGCATCGATTGAAGTTTGTTGCTGAAAAATACGGCGTGAAATATTACGATGACAGCATTTCGACAACTCCGGGTAGTGCGATTGCGGCATTAAAAGCTTTTGCGGAGCCGAAAATTTTGATTTTGGGCGGCTCGGATAAAGGCGCGGATTATTCTGAATTAGCGAAAGAAATTGCCAGGCAAAACGTGCGACTGATAATTATCAATGGCGCTAACGCTGATGAAATTGGGGAAGTTTTAAGGGAAGAAAAGGTTGATTGCGAAATTGTCCAATTGAATATGGCAGGAATGAAAGAGGTTGCCAAATCAGCCAAAAATAAAGCACAATTTGGTGACGTGGTGATTCTTAGCCCAGCGGCCGCCAGCTTTGACATGTTTAAGAGTTATTCTGATCGTGGCGAGCAATTTGTCGCCGCCGTAGAAGAGCTTTAATCTTGATAAACTTCTGGTTTTAAGACGCCGATGTATGGTAAGTTGCGGTATTGCTGGCGAAAATCCAAACCATAGCCAACGACAAATTCATTCGGTGTATCGATGCCGATATAATCAGCTTCCGCGTCAACTTCGCGCCGCGCTGGTTTGTCTAATAGCGAGCATATTTTTACCGACGCAGCATTTTTTGCGGCAAATAATTCTCTTAGCGCTTGGGCGGTTCGACCGCTGTCAATTATGTCCTCAACGATCAACACGTGCCTATCCGCCACGTCGGTGTCCAAATCTTTGATAATTTTTACAGATCCAGAAGATTTTGTGTCGTCGCCGTAGCTGGAAACCGCCATGAAATCAATTTCCATATAGCAATCCATCGCCTGTATCAAGTCGATCATAAACGGCGCTGCGCCGCGTAAAATACCCACGACAACGGGATTTTTATATTGATAATCCTCGGTCAATTTTTTCCCAAGTTTCTGAACTGCCGTTTTTATATCTTCATTCGTAAATAGAATTTTCTCAATATCTTTATCCATCTTTTTATTTTAACAGAGAATTGAGCGCTGAAAAATGGTACAATAAAATATATGCAACCGCTAAAAAAGAAAATTGGTGAATTAGAAAAAGAAATTGAACAGGCTAAAAAAGCGCTGAAGTTCTCTGATTTGGAGCAGAAATTGGCGGAGCTGGATGATCAATTAAACCAGCCAGAAATTTGGAATAATCCTGATTACGCCCAAGAATTAACGAAACAAGCCGCCAGCCTTCGTCAGACCGTCGAGCCTTGGCATACTTTGACGGTGCAAGTTGGCGATATGGTGGAGCTGATGGAGCTTGGTGATGACGATTTATTGCCGGAATTTCAGGCGCAAGTTGCGGCAATTGAAAAGAGTTTTGATAGGCATAAAACCGATTTGTTATTCTCTGGCGAATATGACAATCGTTCGGCAATTATGCGTATTTCCGCTGGCGTGGGCGGGCTGGATGCGCAGGATTTTGCGGCGATGTTGGAGCGAATGTATTTGCGCTGGGCGGAAAAGTCTGGCATGAAAGTTGATACGCTGGAGCGCTCGACAAATGACGACGCTGGAATTAAAACGGTCGTTTTGGAGATCTCTGGATCTTTTGCTTATGGAAAATTGCGGTCGGAAAATGGCGTGCATCGTTTGGTGCGATTAAGTCCGTTTAATGCGGACAATTTGCGCCAGACTAGTTTTGCGCTTGTCGAGGTTTTGCCGAAAATTGACGCGCCCGATGAAATATCAATTGACCCGAATGATTTAAGGATTGACGTCTATCGTTCGGGTGGCAAGGGCGGTCAAGGCGTGAACACGACGGATTCGGCGGTTCGAGTGACGCATGAGCCGACGGGAATTACGGTGGCTATTCAGAATGAGCGCTCGCAGATTCAGAACAAAGAAACGGCGCTGAAAATTCTGCGGTCAAAATTGCTAGCGATGAAATTAGAGCAACACGCCGAAACTTTGTCTGATCTCAGGGCTGGCGAATCGGCAAACTGGGGCAGCCAAATTAGAAATTACGTTTTGCATCCATACACGCTAGTTAAAGATACGCGCACAAAGCATGAAAACCGCAACGCTCAAGGTGTTCTGGATGGCGATATTGACGAATTTATCACGGCATATTTAGAACAAAATGCTAATTCTAAAAATATTTAGCTTATGGTATAATACTATTAATGATTCTGTTAGATAGGGTAACGAAGAACTACGGAAAAAGTAACAAGCCGGCGCTGAATCGAGCAAGCATTCATGTTGGCGCTGGTGAATTTGTGATTATTGTTGGTACATCGGGTGCTGGCAAATCGACACTTTTGAAACTTCTGACTCGCGAAGAAAAGCCAAGCTCTGGAAAAATTGTGGTTGGCGGAATTGATTATGACAATTTGAAGGACAAACATATTCCGCTGTTGCGTCGTAAAATTGGCGTGGTTTTTCAGGATTTTAAGTTGCTTCCGAATCGAACGGTGTTTGAAAATGTGGCGTTTGCGCTTGAAATCGCTGGAATGACAAATCGGGAGATTAAGGCGACTGTACCGAAGGTGATTGAGCTGGTTGGTCTTAAGGGGAAGGAAAAACATTTTCCTCATCAGCTTTCTGGTGGTGAGCGTCAGCGTGTAGCAATTGCGCGTGCGGTGGTGCGTCAGCCGAAGATTCTGATTGCCGATGAGCCGACTGGAAACTTGGATCCGAGGCACAGTTGGGATATTGTTCGATTGCTAGAAAAGATTAACAAGTATGGCACGACGGTTATTTTGACGACTCACAACGTGGAGATTGTTAATAAATTGAAGCGGCGCGTTATTACAATTGATCATGGTAAAATCACCTCTGATCAGGCGAGAGGGAGCTATAAACAGTAATGAAATCAGCTAGTAAATCCAACAAAAGCAAAGAAACTATTCGTATACGTCAGCGTCGACGAGGTTGGTTGACGTTTGTCAGAATGTGCCGATATGGTATCAATAACTTTAGCCGTAATGCCTGGCTGACAATTGCTGCGACTGCGGTGATGAGCGTCACGTTGATTATCGTGTTTATAACGTTATCAGCGCGCCAGGTTTTGGTTGATACCGTTTCAAACGTTTCCAAACGTGCCGATATGTCAATTTACTTAAAGGGCGACACGCCAGAAAAAACGATTAAAACGATTAAATCTCGAATTGAAAAATTAGATAATGTCGATAGTGTTAAGTATATTTCCGCGGAAGAAGCGCGTGAAAAGCAAGCTGAGCAATATAAGGACAATCCAGATACGCTTGAGGCGATTCGCGAGTCTAGTAATGAGATGTCGGCAACGCTTCGTGTTTCCGTGAAGGAGCTGAATAACCAGCAATCATTAAATAATTTTGTTAAAACAGATGATCTGTATAAAAAGTACAAAGATCCTAACAGGGAACCATCATTCTCCGGTGAACGCCAGCAGGCTATTAAAACGGTTGGCAATTGGGTGAGATTGGCGAGTATCGGTGGCTCAATTGCTACAGTTGTTTTCGTGGTGATTTCATCGCTTGTGGTCTTTAACACTATTCGCATGGCAATTTTCAACCGCAAGGACGAGATTGAAATGATGAAGTTGATTGGCGCAGAACGCAGTTTCATCAGAGGTCCGTTTATTGTTGAGGCTATAATGTACGGATTTATCGCGGCAATTATCGCGACGGTGGTTGGGTATGGGCTGTTAATTCTTGCACATGATCCGATGGTAAAATATGGCATTCCTATCGATAATCTTTTGAATCATCTAAAAATGTACGGCGTGTTGGTTTTCTTGAGTATGATTCTGGTCGGCGCGGCAATTGGCGTGGCGTCATCTTGGGTGGCAACTCGCAAATATCTTAAGTTGTAAAAGTCCTTGACATGCTGATTATGCTTATGTTAACATAGACGTATGAAACTACGGTCCACCACACCAGTTTCGGCATCATTAGTCAGCAGAGCGTCTCTGGTGGCGATGTCTGCATTGCTCGCTGGATCGGGCATTTTTGGCTTGGCATCACACGTATTAGCCCGCGACTATAACGCCGAAATTCAGGCAAAACAACAAGAAGCAGACAATTATAATTCTGAGGCTTCACGCTTGGGTGAGATGGCTGATAGTTTGCAGGCGGAACTTGATAAGATAAACGGACAAATATCAGCTATTCAGACACAGATTTCTGATAGCCAAAAGAAGATAAATAGCCTTAATGATCAGATAAAAAAGAACGAAGAGCTAATTAAGCACAATCGTAAAGCGATGGGGCGAATTTTGGCAGATTTGTATGTTGATGATCAGATTTCGCCGCTGGAGATGCTTGCTAGCTCAAAAAATATTAGCGATTACATCGATAAGCAAGAACAGCGTAATTCTTTGAAAACTTCATTGAATGATAAGATCAAAGAAATTAAGTCTTTGCAGAAAAAGCTGGAAGAGAATAAGAAGTCTGTCGAGAATACGCTTCGCGACCAAGAATTGCAGCGCAATGCGATGGCGGCTAAGCAATCTGAGAAGGCAAAACTGATTACTGATACGAAGAATGATCAGAATAACTATGCGGCTCTGGCTCAAAAGCGCAATTCCGAAGTTGCCAAGCTCCGAGAAGAGCAGGCTGCGGCCAACCGACGAGCTCTTGGTGGCGGTAATGTCTCCATTCCAGGCGGCGTACCTGGCGGTGGCGGTTATCCTGGCGTTTGGGCAAGTGCTCCACTTGATGCTTATATCGATCCATGGGGACTATACACGCGTGAATGTGTGAGCTACGTGGCTTGGAAAATTCATAGTACTGGACGATATGTTCCGCATTTTGGTGGCGCAGGCAACGCGAATCAATGGCCGTCGACTGCAGCGCGCTATGGCATTTCTAGCGGCTCAACGCCAAAAGCTGGTGCGGCTGCTGTGATGAATATTGGATATTACGGACACGTCATGTATGTTGAATCTGTCAATGGCGACGGAACTATTACCGTTAGCGATTACAACTTTGCCTGGGACGGTTTATATAGGCATTACACGCGTTCGGCTTCAGGATTGACGTACGTTTACTTCTAATCGGCATAAAGTGATATATAAAAACGCTCGTGTTAAACGGGCGTTTTGTAGTATAATAAGCATATGGTTACGGGAGAAAAAAGACAGCAATTAAGTTGGTTTTTGACGCTTGTTATTGTGGCTATTGTTAGTTTTGTGGCGGGAGCTCGCTCAGATGCGCTGTTTGCTAACGTGGCGTCGGTATTTGGCGTTAGAACTTCAAATAAGACGATTGACTTATCTAGCGTTCAGAAAACATATCAAGAATTGATTGCTAATTATGACGGAAAATTGGATACTCAAAAGTTAATTTACGGTGCTAATCGCGGGCTAGTTGAAGCGGCTGGCGATCCTCATACGGCGTATATGGATCCTGATGAGACGAAGGAGTTTGACAAGTCATTAAACGGTCAAATTGGTGGTGGAATTGGTGCGGAGATTGGTCTTAGGAATAATAAGCCGACTATCATAAAACCCCTGGAAAATAGTCCAGCTCAGAAGGCGGGAATTAAGGCTGGCGAGGCGATTGTTAAGGTGAATGACGAGGCTTCTTCTGACTGGTCAGTGGAAAAAGTTGTGAGTAAAATTCGCGGAGAAGTTGGTACGTCCGTTAAATTGACGTTATTAAGTGGTGGTCAAACGCGTGAGGTGTCGGTTGTGCGTCAGAATATAGTTTCTCCGGCAGTGGAGTCGGAAATTGATGGAGAAATTGGTATTTTGAAAGTTAATCGATTCGGCGATGATACAGTAAGCTTGTCTAGAAAATACGCTTCGGAATTTGTTGAAAAAGGAGTTAAGAAGGTGATTTTGGATCTCCGAAACAACCCGGGCGGAACAGTTGGAGCTGCTCAAGGGCTATTGGGTATTTGGCTGGACAATCAAATAGCTATGACCGAGCGTCGAGGTTCTGAAATTGTTAAAACGCTGCGTACAACTGGAACGCCAATTCTGGGCAATATGAAGACGGTGGTGCTTATTAACGGCAATAGCGCCAGTGCTAGCGAAATTACGGCTGGGGCGCTTCGTGAATACGGGAAAGCCACGCTGGTTGGGCAGAAGAGCTACGGCAAGGGGAGCGTGCAGATTGTGCTTGGGCTGCCTGGCGGGTCGCAAATGAAAGTTACTGAAGCCAGATGGTACACACCAAAGGGCAAAAATATAGATAAAACTGGCATAGAGCCTGATGTAAAAGTTGATCTTTCGTCGGACGATGTCAATAATAACGTAGATCCGCAGATGGATAAGGCGAAGTCGTTATAAAGCTTGTGTTTTTGGGCTGGACAACATAAAATGGAGATAGTATGAACGGACAAAAAAAGAAGATTTTACTAGTTGAGGATGACATGGCTCTGTCTGCAGTTTACAGGTCGCGACTAGAGATTGAAGGGTTTGATGTTAGAGAAGCCAATAACGGGGAAGACGCTCTGTCTGCTACCGTTGAATATCGTCCAGATTTGATTCTTTTGGATGTGATGATGCCAAAGATTAGTGGTTTTGACGTCCTGGATATTCTACGTAATACTCCAGAAACTGCTAACGTGAGAATTATCATGTTAACGGCGCTTAGCCAACCAAAGGATAAGGAACGTGCTGAGAGCTTGGGTGTTGATGATTATTTGGTGAAATCTCAGGTTGTAATTGGCGACGTTGTGGCTCGTGTAAAGCATCATTTGGGTATTCAATAGATAAACAAATCGAGCGGAAGGTCAGCCTCTTAGGGGTTGACTTTTTGTTTGTTTTTTGGTATAAAATAGCTATATATGGAAAAACCAACACAGAACTCCGAGCAAGAACCGAAAACATTGGAAGACTATGTAGTTGCAATTTTTCATGCCGATGCTGACCCAGATATTACAACATCTCCACTAACCGTTATTCGCAGTGGTCAAGACGGAAAAGGCGTCAGGTATGATGGAGGCTGGATTGCTGGCGATATGCTAAGTGTGTGTGATACTGATTCTGAGAAGGGGATTAGTCCGATTGAATTATTTGTGAAAGTACATAAACTGATTGAAGTTAATGGAGAGTATGTTCCTGCAACTAAGATTGTGTCATTGAAGAAGCTCCAAAGTCGAGAAGCAAATAAAGGTTTTGACGAATCTTATATTCAGGATCTTTATGGAAAATCTACTGAGAAAATGCTTAAAGAAGGAGTGGAGGCTGCTAAGCAAATTTGGCGGCAGAAACATACGGCTAGTGATTGGAATAGTCTGTCGACTGCGGAAACGGGGCTAGATGAAAGTGATAGCCCAGAGCTAGATCGTTTTAACGAGAGAGTGCGAGAACTGACGAAGCCTCTAGAGACTGATGTAGACGGCATGCCTTTTGAGAACGAATCTGTGCGAGTGAACTACGATCACCTATACGATCCGAATTATGTGCCGTCAAATAATGTAGAGGACGCTGCCGTTAGAAACCTAAAAGGCGTTCCTATATCTGAGAACAGCTTTAATGCTGCGAAAGAGGCTATTGATAGCCTAGCTACGAATCCATCGTTAATGCAAATAATTAATCCCGAGAGAGCGTTTGACCCTGAAGCGATCATAAATGGCATTAGATCTAGTCACCTTACGCGTTGCCGCTTGTTTGAATATTTAACCTCCAGTCTTGATAGGCTGGCGGTAGTTAATCCAGGCGCTTTGGCAGATAGAGTCCTTCGCGACTCATATGATAATCTAAAATCTCCTAATTACCTCGGAGGTAATTATTATGCGGGTAAAATGCGCAGTCGTGAATATACTGTAGTGCTGGCAATTGCTATGATGGACGGCTCATTTGATGTAGATAGACAAGACAAAATGGTTACTCATTACAGAGGTGGCAGGGAGAGAAGTGGTATGCATAGGGATTCTGCAAGGGCACTTCTCGAATATGTAAGAAATAATTATTAATAATAAAATAACTCCGTATTTTTTACCGGAGCTATTTTAATAAAAAGTTTTTATCGATTAAAGAACAACAACTTGCGTTCGACGTTCTGATTTGCCGGTAAACTTGGTTTTCTTAACTGATTTGAAGCCAACTACGCCATCTTTTGCAGCGTGGATGGTGAAATTACGGCTAACATATGTGCCATCACCAGCGATCTTTGTAGCGCCAGTTTGGCGAACTAGAACTTCTCCAGCGGAAACTTTTTGACCGCCAAATCGTTTAACGCCAAGACGTTGACCAGCATTGTTGTGGATATTCTTACTAGAACCACCAGCTTTAACCTTTGACATTCTTTACTCCTTATAGTTTCTATAAAACAATCTGTTCTAGTTTATCGAAAATAAAGCCAGTTGTCAAGCGGTTTTGGTTATATCTGCCGGTTTTAATAACAATATTTCTCTGGCAACAACTTGATCTTCACGGTAATATAAGAGATTTTTATCGATAATTTGTTGATATCCAAGTTTTTTAAGATTTTTTATCAGGGGTAGGTGAGTGAATTTACCTTCGCGATTTTGCCACGCTGGAACGGCTATGCAAAGTGTCGTGTCTGGGCGAATTTGCGAGCGGATATTTTGCAGAAAACCGCTAATTATGTGATTACAATTTCCGACTACTTCGTGAAGTTTTTCTGGGCTAGGCGGCGCGGAAAACGGCTGACCCAAATATGTTTCGCAAACAATTCGAGAAATCCGCTCCTTCTGTTCATTTGTTAATTTTACAGAGGTGGCGTCAGCCTGACGTGCTTGCCAGAAAGTGTTTGTCGAAAAAGTTTTTTCCACCCAGTTCATATTTTCAGTCGTGTAAGATATCATCTTATCGCTCAAATCACTGCCGTAAGCATTCACGCCGATAAGCGCAGCTTCTTGTAGTACCGTTCCTGTGCCACAAAACGGATCCCAAAGGTAATCGTTAGGTTTTGCGCCAGATAGGTTAATCATAATTTGTGCAAGCTTGGGTGGAAGCATTCCCACGAAGGCATCGCGCTTTGGTCGTCCGCGGTCGCGCTGAGTATACGAATTGATATTTTGAGCGCCACGACTTTCAGCGATTATTAAATCTCCGTACACGTTCTTAGCTATAATAATTTCAATTTTTGCCTCAGACTTGCCGAGTTTATTATTGTGAGAGGTCGCAGTGGACAGCGCGGCGGTTTTATTAGGAATTAGACGCAAACTGACGCCAGATTTTTTCAAGTTGTTTTTTAAGATAATTCCGATTTTTTGGACGTTTCTCGGATCTGTTTTATTGCCATAAAAACTTATTCCAAGCGTTATTTTTTTCTGGCTATGTGAAAGTTTTTTCGTGTATTTTTCAACAATAATTTTTGAGGCTTGGAGCAGGGTGTTGTGATCTGATTTTTGCGACTTTATCTTCGTGATGACTTGTCCGCACTTAATCGTTCCGCCGAGATTGTCAATTGAAAAATTGTCGCAATTAACCGTGGCGGCTTGGTTGGAGATTTTTTGGATGTTTTGAGTGCCGTAAACCGCCTCTAATTCAGCGATAGAGATTTCTGGTTGACGACCGAGAATAGCTATAAACATGTCGTAATTATAACATTTATCGTGGTATAATGAAGGTTATGTTACCGAAGGTGTTGCAATTGTTAAAGTCGCCACGAGCTGTTATGAGCGTTTTGACGTTGGTGGTTTTGGCAATAATAATTTTTCTATCTCGGCATGAGCTAGTGAAGGCGTGGAATCTGTTTTTGCACGCAGATTTATGGCTATTATTCTTACTATTGCCGTTTCAGATTATCGTGTACTTCGCTGGCGGCGAGATGATTTTTTCGTATTTAAGAGAGAAGAATCTGATTCATCATATTTCCAGGTTGGAGCAGACGAGGATTGCGCTGGAGCTTAATTTGGTCAATCACATTTTTCCGTCGGGCGGAGTTAGCGGAATTTCGTATACAACGTGGCGAATGCACAAGCTCGGTGTGAGTTCGGCGCGTTCGACATTTGCGCAGGTGATTCGTTACGTTACGGGATTTTTGTCGCTTTTGGTTTTGTTGGTGATTGCTGTGCTGGCGCTGGCTATTGATGGTAAGGTCAATCGTTATATCGTTGCGGCGAGTTTCTTGCTGATTATCGTGGTTTTGGCATTAACTTTTGGTCTAATTTTTATGTTCTCGTCGAAGCGGCGCATGCAGACGACTGCCGCTAAATTGTCCAAATTCATCAATACATTGGTAAAAATTGCAACCTTGGGCAAGAAGCGACGAGTGATGAAGTCGAAGAAGGTTGAAGAGTTTTTTGTTGATATGCAGGACGATTTTCAAGATTTGTCCAATCATCCGAAGCTTCTGATAAAACCGATGATTTGGGGAACTGTCTATACTGTTTTTGACGTGGCGATGTTTGCTGTGGCGTTTTTGTCGCTGGGTGTTTTTGTTAATCCGGCGATTTTGATGGTTGGATACGGCGTGGCGGGATTGGCAGCGATTGTCGTGTTTACGCCTGGAGGGACGGGCGTTTATGAAACTATTATGATTATTTTCTTAAGCATGGCAGGCACTCCGCCGGATTTGGCGATTGCTGGTATAATTTTGACGCGAGCAATTTTACTTACTGGCACGATTATCTTTGGCTATATTTTCTATCAACACGCACTGATTAAATACGGCAAACCAGATGATTCCCAGATTTAGTGTTAGTAATTTCATAGCAATTGTCAATCAAACTTTTGACGTGGCTTTTGCTGGAATGGTTGAAGTTGAGGGTGAGGTTTCTGGTCTCAAGTCTTATCCTCCGAAATACGCTTTTTTCGATCTGAAAGATAACGACGGGCTGGTTCGGTGTTTTGTTGGTTTTAGCAATTTACGTACGCCAATTGAAGATGGAATGAAAGTTGTCGTTCGAGCAATGCCAGTACTTAGAGATAATGGCGCCTTTAGCCTGAACGTTCAAGAGATTCGCCCATTAGGCAAGGGAAGTTTGAAGCGAAGTTTTGAGCTTTTGAAACAAAAATTGACAGTTGAGGGTTTGTTTAATTCTGAAAGAAAACGTCCATTACCGCAATATCCTCAGAGGGTGGCTATTATTTCCAGCACGAAAGCGGCGGGATATGCTGACTTTATGAAGATTTCCGGTGAGCGTTGGGGTGGTGTGAAATTCGTAGTCGCCAACGTTAATGTACAGGGCGTGAATGCTGCGGATCAAGCTGTGCGAGCAATATCATATTTTAATCAAATGTCAGAATCTCCAGATGTGATTGTTTTGATTCGTGGCGGTGGCAGTGCGGAGGATTTGGCGAGTTTTAACGATGAAAAACTGGTGCGCGCGGTGGCGAGCAGCCGCATTCCAACAATGACTGGAATTGGTCATGAAATTGATGAGAGTCTATGTGATTTGGCGGCGGATGTTCGCGCAGCCACGCCGAGTAACGCCGCGCAATTGCTGTTTCCTGATAAACGAGAAGTGGTTAGGCATTTGCATTACAGGCTAATTGACGCGAAAGACTCAATTTGTAGAGCTATCGAAGAGCAATCGCTTAATGCAACAATGTTGCAAAAAGAGGCGCTAAAACAGTGGTCAAGTCGTGTGGACGCGGCTGTAAATGCAACATTGTCGCAACAAAAAGTCATCGCTGAGTATGACCCGGAAATGGCGCTGCGTCGTGGCTATGCAATGATCAAGGGTGATTTACAGATTGGTAATATTGTAGAGATTACAACAAAAGATATAATTATGAAAGCGAGGATTGAGAATAGTGAACAACGATATGACAATTGAGCAAATGATGGCTGAATTGAACGAGCGAATCGCGTGGTTTCAAGGCGATGATTTTAATCTGGATGAGGCAAAGCAGAGGTTTATCGAGGCGAGAGAATTGTCAAAAAAAATTACTGCCACGCTGGAAGATATGCGACATGATATTGAGGTTCTTAGCGAGGATTTTAATGCTGAGTAGGATCTTTACATCAATTAAAGCATAAGCTATACTTTACAATATGATGACGAGAGATAAGAGTGAGCGTGGCTCAGTTAATGGCTGGATGGTCGGCACAATCGGCTGTCTGATATTGTTTTTGATTGCTGGATCTTTGGCGATTTGGGCGTACATGCAATATTCCCGAGAAAAAAGCAGTGTTGATAGTAAAGTGGCAATTGAAGTCGCTAAAGGGAAGAGTGAACAAGCCGAATCAGATCAGAAGAAATTTTCCGAAGAAGCAAAAAACCCGCGTATCGAATTTGTTGGTCCTGCTGAATACGGTCGAGTGTCGTTCATGTATCCAAAAACTTGGAGTGTATATGTAGCGAATGACGGTAGTGACAGAGGTGATTACAAAGCTTATCTTCATCCAGTTTCAGTTCCTTCGACAACTAATAAAAATAGTCGGTTTGCGCTGAGGCTAGAGATTATTAATAAGAATATGGATACGGTGCTGAATGATTATCAATCACGACTAAAGAAGGGTGAATTGACCTCAAGTAGTACTGAGTTTAACGGAATTTCAGCAACTCGAATTGACGGTACGTTTGAGAAAGAATTGCGAGGCTCTGTGGTTTTGATGAAGGTTCGCGATAAAACTATTCGTTTTTCAACCGACGCAGATACATTTAAGCCAGATTTCCAGGCTATATTGAGCACTGTAAAAATCTCTGAATAGAAAAACCCAGTACATATTTGCTATACTAGAATTGTATGGCAGGTAAAGAGTGGAGTGATGCTGATTTTG
>CAUTKJ010000002.1:0-27758 GCA_963539185.1 uncultured Candidatus Saccharibacteria bacterium
CCGGAATTCCAGTGGAGCGATTGATGGAAAGCGAATCTAGCAAATTGACCAAATTAGAAGAATCAATCAGCCGCCAAGTCATCGGACAAGATCGCGCTGTGGCAGCCGTAGCAAGCGCCATCCGCAGGTCACGCGCTGGACTCGGCGACGTTAATCGACCAATTGGCTCATTCCTATTCCTCGGACCTACTGGCGTGGGAAAAACAGAAGTCGCGCGTAGTTTATGTCGTGAATTATTTGACGACGAGCACGCCATGATTCGAATTGACATGAGTGAATATATGGAACGCCACGCCGTAGCCAGATTGATCGGTTCACCTCCAGGATATGTCGGCTACGATCAAGGCGGTCAATTGACAGAAGCCGTTAGACGACGCCCATATAGCGTGGTTTTGTTTGACGAAATCGAAAAAGCACACCCCGACGTGTTTAACGTGTTATTACAGGTTTTGGACGACGGTCGATTGACGGACGGACAAGGACGAACGATTGACTTTAGCAACACCATTATTATCATGACCAGCAACGTTGGATCGCAAATGATTATGGACTACACAGGCGACGACATTAGCTCTCTCGACAATCAAATTTTAGAGACACTTCGTGGTCATTTCCGCCCAGAATTCTTAAACCGAATCGACGACATCGTGATTTTTGATCGCATTCACCCTGAATCGATGCGTGCAATTGTTGACGTGCAATTAGAAAAAGTTGTTCGCCAAGTTAAAGATAGTCGCGACATAACGCTGAATTTTGACAATAGCGTTCGTGATATGTTGGCGCGAGACGGCTACGACCCGAGTTTCGGCGCTCGACCACTTAAGCGTTTGATTCAAAAACGCGTGCTTGATCCTTTGGCGCTCGAACTAATTGACGGACGAATTCACGACGGCGATATGGTAAAAGTTGCCGCCGTGGATGATCGAATTACCTTTACGAATATCGTATAATAGATACATGGACCAAATTTGCAGCGAGCACTTGGAAAATCATACCAACAAAACCTATCAAGAGCGGATGAACCAGACAGCGTCATCCAAATTCGGAGCCATCGAAAAACATCTTGGTGAAAACGTTAAACTGCTTGATTTTGGTTCTGGTTTCTCGCCAGAATTCATCAAGCAAGTGACGCAAACAGGAACTCACTACGTAGCCTATGATGTTTCACAAATTGTTCAATCTCAACTTCAAGAAAATAACATTGATTTCATCACTAAAGAACAACTTGAAAACGCCGAAGATGAATTCGACATTATCTATATGTCGAGTGTATTTCACGAGTTGATGAGCTATCTATCCCGACCTGAGCGCACTAAAACGCTCGCAATGCTGGATAGAGCACTCAAACCTGACGGCACCATTATCATCCGCGATTGGGGTCCCGGCGAGACGTCAAGCCTAGTCACGTCTATCGAAGTAGCATCCGAGGACGTTAACGATGAAGTTTACACATGGATCAAAGCGCTTGTTAAAAATTCAGTGATTAGCATGCCTACTATCGCTTGCGACGACAATGATAATCCTATCGTTCCGTATATCTACAAGGCAAACAGCCAAACTATCTATGAAATCATGTTTCACGCGGTTTGGGGGCTAGATTCACTTGAACGCGAATCAAAAGAATCGTACGCTATCGAAAAACATTTTATTCACAAATGGATTTGTGCGCCACACGGTTACAAAATAACACAGTCGCGGAATGAATTCGATGAAGCCTATTTGCCGCATTTACAAAAATACTTCAAAATTGATAATATTCCATGGCCAACAAAGGTTATTTACGAATTAAAAAAGAGATCGTAATAACACACCGGCAAACTTTATAGCACAACTACCACAATGAATTACAACGATAAGCACTACAAACTAACCATCAAATCAGCGTTTCTAGGAATCGGCAGAATGCTTGGTTTGCCGAAATATTTCCTAATAACAATTGTCGCGACCATCGCCTTCGCCGTGGTAATTTATTTCGCAATCAACGCCAATTTTTACGGGCCGCTGATGATGTCGCGTCTGCCAATCCTCGATAAAATCGCGCTGCTCGGCTCAATGATCATAGACGTCTTCAAACAAAGTTTCACTTCACCAAATGGCGCGCTGCTTATGATAGTGTCAATTCTTCAGGGTGTATCAATCACCGCTGTAATTTTTACAGCAAAGAATAATCGCGACAATGAAAAAACTGTATCTCGACAAGTCGGACTAAGCGGAATCGCATCAATTGCCGCAACAATTGGACTCGGCTGCGTCCCCTGCGGAACATCACTAATCCTGCCAATTGTAACTCTATTTTTCTCGGGAGCTGCCGCCGCCACCGCCGCAAATATCGCCAGCATAATAGTTCTTTTACTAGCTTTACTGCTCAGTTTATTCTCGCTATATAAATCAGGTCAAATTATTTTTATGTACACAGAATTATCTAAACAGGAGAAAATATGAATCGACAAAAATCATCAGGCATAGCGCTTATTTGGGTTCTTTCGGGAATTGTAATCGTGGGAATTGTAGCTTTGTTTATTTATGGAATTGTCAATCGCCCGCCGAATCGTCACATTGGCGATAATAAACCGTGGAATGAAAAAATGTCACAAGGATCCGCTGACGCGAAAAACATGTTCATTGATTATACTGACTATTTTTGTTCATTTTGCGCCGAGGTCGAAGCCGCAACCAGCACAGAATTCTTCAAAAATGACTATATTAAATCCGGAAAAGTTCGTTATGAGCATCGCGTAGTAACACTATTAAAAGAGATGACCAACAATACCGAAACCGGCGCTCATGCTGCGTTTTGTGCTGCTGATCAAGATAAATATTGGCAGTACACCCACGATATCGTCCCGCGCATTAAAAGCGATTACTTTGACAAAGGAATCGGCGTAAAAAACGTTGCTGTGCCGAAAAAAATCCCTGCTCTTCCGCTGGAATATTTCCTGACTTCCGCCAAAAATATCGGCATGAATGAATCGCAATTTTCCGATTGTATGACTAAAAAACCGCACCAAAAAGAAATTGATAGCAACACACAAAAAGCCTTGTCGCTTGGCGTGAATGGCTTGCCATATATGGTTATTAACGACTATCAAACCAGCGGATTCGTCGGCGGCGAAAACGGATTAAGAAGCATTCTTAAGGCTGGCGGCGTCGAATAATTATTTGATTTGCCGCATAACTACACTGCTTTCATTATCAAAAATATCAAGCACCCGCTTACGATAAGCGTAACGTCTTTCTATTTGTTTCACTGTCCTTGAATAGCTATTCCCACCTGAATAGCTTAATGGCTAAGAAATAGACAGCAAAAGTCCAAGCCGCGATAATTCCAAATTGCGGCAAGACTTCCATAAAACTTGCGTGCTCGGTCATAATTAACCGGAATCCATCCGTAACTGGAGTCAGAGGAATAAACTGAGCGACACTTCGCAGCCATTCTGGAAATAGATAAAGTGGGAAAAACGTACCAGATAAAAACATCATCGGGAAAGAGATTAAGTTACTTAATGACGACGACTGATCTTCGTTCTCTGATAACCCAGCAATTAACAACCCCACGCCCACAGTCATAAATGCAGACAATACAGACATCATTACAAATAGCGCCCAATCGCCTCGCATATTAAAGTGGAATATCAACGTCCCAGCGATAACCATCATCACCAAACTAAGCAAGGAAATCGTCGTATAATGAATTGCCGTGGAGATGATTAACTGGCCCGAAGTAAATGGCGCCGCACGTAACCGACGATATAGACCACGTTTCTTTTCAGCCGGTATTTGGTTAGATAGGCCAAAAATACCCATACTCATCAAACTAAAAGTCAATAGTCCCGTAAACATGTAGTCAAACGATTTTAATTGCTCATCGCCAATCGCTTTACCAACAGCTTTAAGCGGAGCTTCAGGTTGACCCATCTGACTATTGATACTATTGGTAATCTGATTCATCACTGCCACCAGCGCGCCGCCTGTTTGCTCAGAACCCTTGGAGTAAATAACATTCATAGTGCCTGTTGGAATAGGATGATTGCCATTATTTTTTATCGCGCCAAAATCACTTGGAAGCTCAATAATACCGTTAAGCTCCGACCGCTTCATCTTTTCACGTGCGTCATTCATATCTTTAACGTCTTTAATTTTTAGAATCGAATCCTTCGAATTTTCTTTGGCATTTTTAACGAAACTTTTGGCAAATTCCGTCTGCGAATTATTAACGATTGCAATATTAAAACTGGTCGAATCATTACTAAAAACCGACCCAAAAACCAATAGAAAAATCAGCGGAAAAAGGAAGGTAAAGAATAACGCCATTTTATCTCGAACGAAACGCTTTTGCTGAGCGCGAACTTGCCCGAATATTCCAATCCAATATTTTTTCATATTAATCCCGAATTGCCTTTCCTGTTAAATCAATAAACACATCCTCCAAATTGGCTTGCTCAACAACTTGTTCCTTCTTAAAACCGCGCGCCAATAATTGCTGGATGAGATTATGCGGCGTATCAATTGTGATAATCTTACCGCTGTCCATAATCGCCAGACGATCACATAATAATTCCGCTTCGTCCATATAATGCGTCGTCAAAAGAATCGTAATTCCCTCGTCGCGAATTTCCTTAATCAAATCCCACAAATTTCGGCGTGCCTGCGGATCAAGCCCCGTGGTCGGCTCGTCCAGAAACAACACTTTCGGATTATTTACCAATGTCGAAGCAATCGCAAAACGCTGTTTTTGACCGCCAGAAAGTTGCTCGACATAATTCTTAGCCTTTTCCGTCAATTGAACCTTAGCAAGCAGAGCCTCGGTATCAACTGTCCGACCATATAAACTACCAAACATTTTCAATTGTTCACGCAAAGTCAGTTTGTCATAAAAAGCCGTCGACTGAAGCTGAATGCCAATTATATTCTTAATGTCCTTAGGTTTCTTAGCGACATCTATGCCGTCAATTGTAGCCGTACCGCCGTCAATTGACCTGAGCGCTTCCAGCATTTCCAACGTTGTTGTTTTACCCGCGCCGTTAGGACCAAGAATCCCAAATATCTCGCCCTTTTTAACCTCAAACGACACGCCGTCGACCACGTTATTTCCATCATAAGTTTTAACGAGTTTATCGACTTTTACAATTGGCTCGAGTTCCACTCCGTAAATTCCTTTCTGTTGTAAATATAGTAAAGCTAATCTTTATTATATTATCAATAATAACAAAATCAAAATACTAGTGCTATACTTATAATATGCGCATTCAGAGAAAAAAAGCAAAACCAAAATCGAAAAAACTATTTATTATCATACCGTTTTTGATTTTGCTATTTTCAGCAGGGCTATTTGGGATATATTTCCTCAATCAATCACACTCGCGACAAACGACTGCGCCATCTGACGAAAAGTATTATTTTGCTGATTCGAAATATTCTGGCATTCGTTCAAAGTTTGTCACCAGAGACAATAAACGGGAAAAAGTTTCAATTGAATATCCGATCACGGAAAATGAAAAGATTAATCGCTTAATTAGCGAGTCGATTGATAAAATTGATCGTGATTTTCAAAATACGGTTTTACTGGCGACAGTTTTTGATAAGCCAATGACCGAAACAATTAGTTATCAAGTCACATACAACACTTCAGAAGCACTGTCGATTGTCGTCAATATTAAGCAGGATATGAACGGCGCACATCCAGCATCAATGACGCAATTTTGGACTTTCGACAAAAAATCTGGCGAAGTTGTCGGCTTGGCTGATTTTACAGAACAGTCCGATGAAGCCGCCGAAGCAATCATATCCGCTGCCAAAGATAATATTTCTCAGACCATCAAACAACGCCAGCAGCCAGAAATTGACCTGAATGAAATCATAAATAAAGAAGCTTTGTCTAATTTCATCATCACTAATAACGGCAATTCATTGGCTTGGCCGCTCGGTCAGGCATCGCTACTACCATCATCTTACGGTGAATTGACAATTACCGTGCCAATTTCCTCCGTCTCTAAATATCTACAAAACCCAACGGCGAGAAAATTCGCCAACATCCCCAAGCCTGCAGAAAAACCAAAACCAGCGCCCGCAGCTCCAACGCCTACCGTCGCAAATAAAACAATTGCCTTAACTTTTGACGACGGACCTGGACCATACACCGAAAAACTGTTGGATATATTGGATAAGTACGACGCCAAGGCGACATTTTTCCTAATCGGCAGCAAAGTTTCAGCACGTGCCAATACATTACGCCGTATGCAGTCGCGCGGACATCAATTAGGCAATCATTCTTGGTCGCATCCAGAGCTAAATAAGGTTTCAGCAGAGCAACTCGCTAGTGAAATTGACCAGACGAATAACGCCATAAAACAAGCCGTCGGCACCAAGCCTAACATCATACGTCCACCATACGGCGCATTTAATCGGGCGGTTTTGGAGCAATTCCGTCAACGCGGAATGTCGGCAGTTGTTTGGTCTGTCGATACGCGCGACTGGGCTGATCGTAATAGCGAAATCGTCTGCTCAAGGGCTGTCGCTGGCGCTCGCAACGGAGCTGTGATTTTAATGCACGATATTCATCCGACATCCGTGAATGCCGTTCCTTGTATCCTTAATTCACTCAAACAGCAGGGCTATTCATTCGTAACGGTACAAAATTTAATCGGCGATATGACACCGGGCGCCGTTTATCCGTAAACTTAATCAATCTCAAATATCTTATATTTTGAAGTTGCACCGCGCACTAATTTAACTTTGGAAGACACAACCTTAAAATGTTTTGCCAATAATTTAATAGCCGCCGCGTTGGCTCGACCTTCAATTGCTGGAGCTTTGACGTAGACCGTCAATGTGTCGTCGTCATTTTTCACGACCTCCTCACGATGACGAGAGTTTGGTTTAATGTGTACGGAGATTTTCATAATTGAATCAGAATATATCCTTATTTATATTTACCTATACGCTCTAATCTACACGACAACGAATAATATTCATAATTTCAATTATATTCTGAGGATAAGCTTCTCCTGAATTGTAAGCCTCGACAGCTTTACTTACCTCCGCAACATTATACGTATTACAATTGCGTGTATTTTTTAATATTCCAGCAGCAAGCTTAATACTCTCAGTATCTGTAAGTGGTTTCTTAGATTTTACTTGCGCAATACCAACTGTAAGTTCACACTTGAAAAACGTAACTATAGCGTTCTCCATTTTCCGAATTACTCGCGGCCTATTCATGTCTTCATATATCAATATGCCATACAAAAGAAGTTTGTTGCATGATTTACTTTCGCAAAACTGATCTATAAGTTCATGATAATTATCGTGAATCTCGTAAAACTTTCTAGTTGCATAATCAATCAGCGCCCTGTTATTATCATCCTCCGCAGTATTATAGCTTTCACCCATATTAGTCACATTAAAATACCCAAGAACTAACATAGCTACAGCCATGCTTGACCATATATTATCAAACAAATTATTAATATTACTTGGCGCAAAATGTGATAAATCCCAAATATCACCAGCTAGCCCTATTAACACTCCAGAGACTACTACTAATAAAATATTCACAATATGAATCATTCTTTCTATAAAAAACTTTTTCTTTTTAAAGAATAATCCCCAAACATCTCTAAACAATAATGAAACTCCCGTCGATATAAGCGCATAAATGCACGGTTTTTTCACTTTAAAGTAATGCTGTTCTATAGAAACCACCAAAAAGACCATAATAATAACTGGAATCACTCTAAATAGGCTATAGTTGAGATGTTTCCTGTATTTATGACTGATAAATTGCCGAACCGATAGATAATTAGCTGGAGAACCTTTGTATTTTACCAATTGAAAGAATACTTCAACTAAAGAGCCTCCCACTATAGCTACAAGTATCCGTCCAATCTCCACTTCCATAACTCTTTTTCTGATTAATTTACCAACTCTTGTTAAAAATCTATCACTTCCAATTCCCGTGGCAAGATTTCTCGCACTTCCGCCGTTCCCGCAACTAATTGATAATCCTGAAGTTTCGGCGGTAAATCATCTTCAATAAATTGATAATCGACCTGATGTTTATCATTAAAATAATTAAGCAATTCCGCATTCAAGAAATGATCACGCGGCGCACTTACCGAACCATCTCTATTAAAAACCAAAGCTATCGATACGCCAGAAGTCGTCCCATTCTCATCCTTGGCATAATTCGCAGTCACTAAATGAACTGTCGGCTCAAATTTCAAAGCCGATTTACTAGAATTATTCACCTGCTCCTGACTAAGACGCGCTAGTTGTCGATTTATTTCATCTACCAAATCATCAGTGCTCATCTCGCCGTTAGACGCTCGGCAACATTCACAATCGTTCAATGACTTAACATATTCCAACAGCAGCCGCATATCAACCTCAGCGTCTTTAACGTTATGTCGAGCTAATTGACCAACCATTTCCTCTAGCGATTTCAACAAACCATAATCTTTGGCTTTTTCAGCGGCGTCACCAATGCGAATAATGGCACGCGCGACATTAATAGTATTTTCTTTATCATTCATACGCTTATTATATATCTATTTACACAATTCTTCTTGTCTCTTGATGGCAATTTTAACCGCCAACGAACCAACTAATGCTATCAGCCGATAAAGTACACTAGAATTATAACTAACGTTCGAAGTCGTATCATCTTCTGGATTCAACGGACTATCATCAGCCCAAACCCCCGAATAAACGCCAGATATATTTGTATTATTGACGACGTCTTCGTCACAATTATAACTAGCTTTTTCCTCCGATGAATTATCTGACGAAACAGGAATTTCTTGAAAAACTGGAATGTTTAATTCCCTGTTCAAAATATTATCGGTATCATCCCAATAATCGCTCAACTCTTCGATTTTTACAGAGCATTTTGACTCATCACAATCATCTGTAGTAACCAATTTGCTATATTCTTCAGTCAATTCAGCTTTTTCCGCGACTTTTTTCACAACCTCATCGACGATATTATTCTGACCAATTTCATCGTCAGCTAATTTCAAATCGGGAGTAAATTGCCCTATTATTTCAGACTTATTAGTCGGCAATTCCTTCAATTCACGCGCAACTTCTTCGCTCAATTCTGCGTAATCACCCAAATCATCCACCGCATTATTCGTTTTGTTCACAACCGCATGATCATCAGAAACCTCAAACGTAGCAACATTCTCCGAATCTTCGAAACATACTTTACGCTCTTTAAAATAGCGTTGCGGTAAATTTGGCAAATCCTTCTTATTTTCTGTTAATTCAACATATTTAATACTTCCACATACAGCCTCACCACTCAACCCCATCTCAACTGGCGCATTATTATTGTCATCCATCGCCATATTAATTTCATTATTGACTTGAACAAAATCACGCACAGGCGAGGAATTTAACTCATTAGAAATAACTTTCTCAGCCAAACCTTCCTTCGGAGCAGAATCTTCCAAAATCGGTGCAGAGTTTATATTATTTTCATCCCCTATATAGTTATCTTTCTTTATAGGTAATTCTCTCGGCAATTCATCCTCTTTATCTACGGCCGGAGCTTGATTCTCAGAAGACACATCTTCTTTATGAATGTCTACTTTTTCATCAACGTCTTCCGAGTCCACCAAATTAATCTGACTAGCCGCCTCGGTCTCTTCCGGCTCTTCGTTAATTCTCGGCTGAATATTTTCTTTGATTATTTTCGCGCTTGGAATATTTTCCGACGACACACTCTCATTATCCAAACATTCATCATCCGTCGGCTTGTTCGCCTCATTATTTTCCGCCGACACGCGCATCGACGCATCATCATCACTCACTTCCGACTTAATCGCAGGTTTTTCTGGTACGGATTCTGGTATAGATTCAGCCTTCTCATTTTCTAATGGACTATCTTTTTCAATTGATTCGGATGGCTTCTCTTCATTATCAGCACTGACATATCCAGCAACAACAAAATCACAACCATCATCCATTAAGGCAGACAAATAACTCTCTGGCTCTTCTGCCGCCGGTTGTAACTGTTCTTCAGCAAAATTTCGCATTCTTAGTATTGGGCAAGTTCCCGCCGCAGCACAACTGGCGCATGCTGCGCTGACTACGTTTTGGCAAATCTCCGATCGCCTTTCGTCACTCAAATATTCTTCTGTTGTTTCCGCTTCACTTTCCTCAGTAAATGACGTATCAATTTTCTCACCGCTAGCAACCGCTTTTACCAAATTTAGTTCAGTTGCATCATAATCAATTTCTGAAGATAGATCCTGAAAATTAACATCGCCATTCAACGCCGAGAAAACATTAAAATCGCCCGCTCCATCCGCCAAACCTTCGTTCATTGCTCAAAAAACGTCTCCGTCGAAATTTTCAATTCACTTACGCCGGCGGCGGATAATTTTTGCCAAACATCTCTGACAAACGGCAGACTTCCACAGACCAAAAAATGCGCATCTTCTGGCGTTTCATGAACAATTTTTTCCACATTAAATCGACCGTTAAACCAACCATCTTTTTCCTCAACTTGCTGACGAGTACTGAACTTCTTCACTTTAATATTTGACGCCGCTAGCTCATTTTCAAAAACCATATATTCTGGCGATTTTTGGCTAAAATATAAAAACGTCGGCTGGCTAGAACTTGCCATAACACTCCAAATTGGACTAAGTCCGCAGCCCGCAGCAATTCCGACCAAAGGACTTTCTGTTTGCGGATTAAAATCGCCATAAGCGTGGCTAATTTGTAATTTATCGCCAACATTCAGTGAACATAAATAGCTAGAAAATTCACCACCAACATTCTTCACAGTAATTGACATTAGCTCATCGTCAGGAGTAGAAGAAATGCTATAAGCCTTCCCTTCACGCACGCTACTACCATCAATAAAAACCGTAATATATTGTCCGGCGGTAAAGTCGAACGGTCGCGCAAAATATAACGTCTTCACCTCAGGATTTTCCTGACGGACGCGCACAATTTCAACCTCTAATGAATCACGCATTCTCCAACGTACCTTTCCATTATTTTCTGAGCTTCTCTAAATTCTTCGTCAGTAAAAGTGTGGTAATTAGCAAACTTTGGACTAATTGTCGTGCCAGTGCGAAAATGTTGCAAGGCAAATCTCTTCGCGCCCTTAACTAGCTCGCCAATCTTCTCAAAATCGCTAACTTCTAGTTGCTCGCGGACAATCGTCGTACGGAATTCGTGATCAATTCCCGAATCAATCATCAACCGAACATTCTCCTTAATCGCTTCCAAATCAATCGGTCGCGCCGCAATTTCAACATATTTTTCCAGCGGACCTTTTACATCCATCGCAATAAAGTCAATCAGCCCTTCTTCAACCATTCCGCGAACTATATCTGGATGCGTGCCGTTGGTATCCAATTTAATATCAAAACCAAGTTTCTTAATCATCCGACATAACTCCGGCAAATCTTCATTTACCGTTGGTTCGCCGCCAGAAATCACTACGCCGTCCAGTCGACCAACTCGCGATTTTAGAAATATCATCACTTCATCAACTGGAAGACTCGGCGCTAACCGTTCAGGCAATACCAATTCAGGATTATGGCAATAACCGCAGCGCATATTGCAACCAGAGAGAAACAGAGCTGCCGCCACGTGCCCTGGATAATCCACGAGCGACAGCTTCTGAATTCCACCAATTGACACTTTAAGCTGCCGCGACGGCGCTAAGTCGCTGGTGTTCGGCGGCATCGTCATAATGCTCCCTCATTTCAAATTCCGCTTGCTTGCCTTTATTCCATTGAGAAACTGGACGCAAGAAACCAACCACGCGTGAGTAAACTTCAGTCGCTTCACCACACTTTGGACATTCTGGATGCTCACCAACAATATAGCCGTGATTCTTACAAATTGAGAAGCTTGGACTGAACGTAAAATATGGCAATTTATAATTTTCACAAATCGTTTTCACTAATTTTTTCAAAGTCTGCGGATCGTCCATGCGCTCACCTAAGAAGAAGTGAATCACCGTGCCGCCCGTGTACTTGGTTTGCAAATTGTCCTGAAGATCCATCAACTCAAACAAATCGTCCGTGTAATTAACTGGTAAGTGGCTAGAGTTGGTATAAAACGGACATTTAACTTCGGCGCCAATTCCGTTAGCAAAATGCGCTCGATCTGGGAAGCTGGCTTTATCAAGTTGTGCCAATCGATAAGTTGTGCCTTCAGCTGGCGTTGCCTCAAGGTTGTAATTATTGCCAGTTTCCTTCTGATATTCCACCAAACGATCGCGCATAAAATCAAGTGTTTTCTCAGCAAAAGCCTTACCTTTTTCTGTGCCAATATCAACGCCCAGCAAATTAAGCGCCGCCTCGTTCGTGCCGATCAAACCGATAGTTGAAAAATGGTTCTTCCAATATTGATTGAAACGTTGCTTGATATTTCGCAAATAAAACTTGGTGTATGGGTACAGATTAGCGTCGGTCAATCGCTCCAAAACTTTGCGCTTGGTTTCCAAACTGTCCTTTGCCATATCCATAAGTTCAGCAAACCCCTTAAAGAATTCTTTTTCGTTCTTAGATTTTAGCGCCAGTCGTGGCAAGTTTATCGTTACCACACCGACCGAACCAGTCATTGGATTTGAGCCGAACAAACCGCCGCCACGATATTCCAATTGACGATTATCAATACGCAATCGACAGCACATCGAGCGCGCATCTTCTGGATCCATGTCGGAATTAATGAAGTTTGAGAAGTACGGAATGCCGTATTTGGCGCTAGCTTCCCACAAACTTTCGATTACTGGATTGTCCCAATTGAAGTCCTTGGTGATATTAACCGTTGGAATTGGGAACGTAAAGACTCGACCATTAGCGTCGCCCTCAGAAAGAACCTCCAACAGCGCCTTGTTTAGCATATTCATTTCTTCTTGATATTCGCCATAAGTCGTGTCCTGCATTTCGCCACCAATAATCACAGGATTATCTGCCATATGCTTTGGACATTCAAGGTCAAGTGTAATGTTAGTAAACGGCGTCTGGAAGCCAACACGAGTCGGCACGTTGACATTAAAGACGAATTCTTGAATAGCCTGTTTTACTTCTTTATAGCTCAATTTGTCGGCACGAATAAATGGCGCCAATAGCGTGTCAAAATCAGAGAAAGCTTGAGCACCAGCCGCTTCGCCCTGTAATGTATAAAAGAAGTTTACGACTTGACCAAGCGCTGATCGGAAATGCTTAGCTGGCTTAGAGGCAACCTTACCAGCCACGCCAGTAAACCCTTCTTGCAATAAGTCAGTCAAATCCCAACCAACACAATAAACACTTAGCAAGTTAAGGTCGTGAATATGCAAGTCACCTTCTTTGTGAGCTTGCCCAATCTTCGATGTATAAATTTTATCCAGCCAGTAAGTCTTCGTAATCTCCGCTGAAACATAGTTATTCAAACCCTGAAGACTGTAGCCCATATTAGAGTTTTCATTAACTTTCCAGTCCAAATTTTCCAGATATTTATCAATCAAATCAACGTGTGCATTAGAGGTAATTTCGCGCAATTTTTTATGCTGATCGCGGTAAATAATGTACGCCTTTGCGGTTTTCTTAAACTTAGAGTCAATCAACGCATCCTCAACAATATCCTGAATATCTTCAACGCTTGGTAGACGCTTTTGGTTACGAGTTTCCAAAACACCCAAAACCTTGTCGGTCAATTCAACTGCTTGAGCGGCGTCAAATTCGCCAGTTTCCAATCCCGCCTTTTCAATTGCCTTTTCAATTTTTTTCCGATCAAATTTAGCGGTTCGACCATCGCGTTTTTTAATTGATTTATACATTCCCCCTCCTTATTTATAAAAATAGCAAACCAGCCCAACCTCTCCAGTGGGCGCATGTTGCAAAAAACGTTATTTATTTTCTAAAACACCATATGTAGTGCTTAATATTGAATATACACGCGATATATAGCGTCTGTCAATGAAAGTACATTGTATTATTTACATTTATGATTTCTTTACATAGATTGCAATAAATCATAAGCAACAGCCGCTGATAACGCTTGCATTTGACGAAGATTATCACCCGGCTTGAGTGGTGGCTTGAGGCTACGTATAAGGAAAAATCCGACAAATGACGCCAGCATTTCTACGTTCAACTCACCTAGCCACGGCGTTACGTCATGACCATGGCGCGCCATATCAACCAGAAATTCTGTCGCACCAGATCCCTGGGGAGCATAGGAAGCCCAGTTCCAGTCAACCAACTTCAACTCACCAGTTTGCGTATTAAATGCCAAATTATCACTACGAACATCCGAATGATTAAAGCAATCTTCCGTCTGCTTGGCAAATTCTTTAGCGCGCACCGAAATATTAATCAACTCATCGCGCTTTTTTAATAACTCAATTATAGCCTGACAACGCCGCTTATTAATCTCCAACTGATTTGGCAATAGTTTTTGATAGTTATCAATCAACCGACGACGAATATCAGCGTCAGCAATAATCTGATCAATCCCATCGTCTAAGCCAAGCTTTTCCGCCGCAAACGGTTGTAGTTGTAATTCTTCAATCAGCTCCTGCGGCAATTTTATTTTTTCCAACTCGCGAACCGCGGTTATCACCGTCGAAATATAACGTTCCGCGACAGAGTTATCCGTCGGAGGTTGCCACAACCACCCATCTGACGAAGCATAACTGCTCGTCATTAGCACGTGACCATCATCAGCCAATTTAGTCCAGTCAGCAACATATTGCGGATAAGTTTTCTGCAACAAGCGTGTTACCGCATAATCTTTTTTTAGCCAGCCTAATTCCCGCTCACCCTCATCCGACAATAAATTAGTATCAACTTCTTTAACGAAAATCGTTCGATCGCCAGACGACACTAGTGCTCGACGATTAAGCGAAAAGCCGCCACTTACTGGCGTGATCCGTAATTCAGATAAATCAGCGTTTAGCTCCGTCGCCGCACACCGCAAGGCTCTGTTGGTTAATAATTTATCGCGATCTGGCAATGTTTCCATGCGTAAATTATAGCATATTCTATCTGTTATTAATTTGGAATGACTAATATAAATTCCGCGCCAGCTGACGGCTTGCTTTTGATGCGAATAATATAACCACAGCGATCCGCCAGAGTTTTAGCAATTGCCAGCCCCAAACCATAGCCCGACGCGTCGGTTCGAGTCCGCGCCGCGTCTGCACGATAAAATCTCTCGAAAATGTGTTTTTGATCATTTGACGAAATGCCTGGCCCATTATCTTTAACTATAAATTCCACAGAATTTTTATTCAAACCAACCCGAATCTTCACTTCGCCGACTTTTTGCGGCGCGTACTTAATAGCATTGTCCACCAAAATTGATAAAATCTGACGAACCGCATTTACTTGCAAAGTTACTTTTTGACCATCTGGAATATTATGAAAAATCTTAATCTGCTTTGCTTTTGCAATTGAAGAATATTGATCTACGACCTCACCAATAATATTAGACACATCAATTGACTCTGGATCATTCAAAGCATTTTCTGATTTCGCTAAATCCAGCAGCGAATTGCTAAGGTTAGTCAGTTTTTTAATTTCCTCAACGTTTTGGCTCAAAACCTGACGAGCTTTTTCATCGGTCAGCACACGCTTACGCATCGCTATTTCATTACTCAAAAGCAACGCCGCCAACGGAGTTCTTAGCTCATGGCTGGCATTAGACACAAATTGGGCTTGCTGCTCAATTGACCGTTCAATTGGCGCCAACGTTCTTCGCGCCAACACTAGACTCAACCAATAACCAAACACCAACATCGCACCATTTAACGCAATTAAAGATATCACCACCATTTCGCGCGTTTCATTGTCGCGTCGCTCTAGCCGATGATGAAATTGGTCTTCGATATCCGCTGATTGCTTAATATGGTCATCAGGCGGCAATTCCCGATTAAGTTGCGTCGAGGTAACAGCATAAATAATCACACTAAATACCAACGATAACGTCATAATCACAGCCAAATAACTCAATGCTAGTCGTTTGACGCGTTGCTGTTTCATGATTTTTCCTCCAATTTATAGCCAAAACCAGAAACCGTGTGAATTAATTTCGACTTAAATGGCTTATCAATTTTTCGGCGCAAAAACATAATAAATAACTCAACATTATTCGGTAATACGTCCGCGTCAAAATCCCAAACGTGCGATATAATCTGTTCTTTCGATAAAACCTTACCTTTATTTCGCATCAAATATTCCAAAACACCATATTCCTTAGCGGTCAAGTTAATTTCCTGCGAAGCTCGCGTTACTTTTTTCGAGCTTGGATCAAGTTTCAAATCGCCCACCTGAAGAATTTCCTCCAATTTCTCATTCGGTCTACGAAGTAACGCCCTTATACGAGCCAATAGCACATCAAAGCTAAACGGCTTAACTAAATAATCATCCGCCCCTGTGTCCAAACCTTCAACAATATCACGTTCTGCGTCGCGCGCAGTCAACATTAAAATCGGCGTTTTATTACCGTCATTCCTCAGGGCTCGACAAACTTCATAGCCATTCATTTCTGGCAACATTATGTCCAAAATAATAACATCATAATCATCGGTGACAGCGGTTCGATAGCCTTCGCTGCCATCATTCGCCACATCAACTACATAGGCTTCATCTTCCAAGCCTTCTTTCAGCGACCGCGCAATTGCCGTGTCATCTTCAATCAGTAAAACTCTCACGTATATATTATACCTTTATATCTCAACAATTTCACATAACTACCTAAAGCTGTGAAGTCATCGTCGTCATAGGTTTGTTGTTAAATTAACTTCTTTTGATTGAGCTTCATTCATAATACTCCTTTCTCTGGTTAATGATAGTTATTATGATAAACGAGCATTCTTTAATTTTGCTGTAAAATTGACTATTCTACTTTTATTTTTATTACGCTTATTGTTATAATGACTTTTACCATTAATTTTAGGAGGGTGTATGTTAATAAAGAAACGCTTTTTAAATACAAAAGTTAAAATATTAACCGGCATAATGACTACTGGACTAATCATTGGTGGATCATTACTTACCTTACCAACTGCACAAGCTAAGAATACTGTTAGCGATGATTATCCGTTAAACGATAGCATTAACTGGAATTTAAACCCTGTTTGGCGTGACGAGTTTGACGGTACGTCATTAGATAGCAAGTCTTGGAATATATACACCAGCGGATGGGGCGCTAATAACGTCCAAAGCTGCTACAGTAGGAGCGAAGAGAATGTGAATGTTAAAAACGGCAATCTAAACTTAGTAGGGCTATATAAGCCTGGTGCGCGTTGCAAAGGAAATGAAAAAAGCGGCAACTTCACTTCTGGATTCGTAGAGACAAAAGGTAAAAAATCTTGGACTTACGGCTATATTGAGGCTCGTATAAAAATGCCAAACAATAAGAGTACCTGGCCAGCATTTTGGATGAGCCCTAACGAATCTACGTATGGTAGTTGGCCTCGCAGTGGTGAAATTGATATCGTAGAGACTAAAGGCTCTAACCTAGATTACGCGGCAGCAGATGCTCACTGGGGAATCTCACCAGGATATAAGAAACATGCTCAAGGTAAAAAATTGCCAGCTGGATTTAAAGACACTACTCAGTGGCACACTTACGGCGTAAAATGGACTGAAGGAAAATTGGAATATTACATTGACGGCGTAAAGTTCCATACCGTCAGTAGTTTTGGATGGCCAAACGCAGCAAACACACCTTACGGCCCATTCGACAAGCCGTTCTTTCTACGACTTAACTTAGCAATTGGCGGTGATTACATTGACGGCAATGGTAGCAAGTGGTCAAACGCCTACAATGCCCTAGCTAAATATCCAGAGTCATTCCCAGCAACTATGTCAATCGATTACGTTCGCGTATACGAAAGACGAACAGCTAAGGAAGTCAACGTGCCAGATAACAATTTGCGCACCCAACTTAATAAAAAATTGTCAACAGCACTTAGCACTAATCGTAAAGACGATCAAAAAATTACTGACGTAGAATTGGAAAAATTGACAGACCTTAACTTAGATGCAGCCGACAACGCATCAGAAGCAGATAAGATTCATGATTTAACAGGATTAGAGGCAGCTAAAAGCCTTAAGACCTTATCTCTTAAGAATAACTCCATCTTCGACCTAAGAGCAGTTTCCAACATCAAATCTCTAAAGTCAATAAACCTAACGATTAATCGCTAATTAGCTTAGGTGTTTATAGAAAAATTGTCATCTTATTATGGGGTGGCAATTTTTTATTTTAGCCGAAACTTCAGTAACCAACATCTCTGTAATCATGCTGTTAAAATAACTATATAATAAATTTTATTTTTATTCCGCTTATTGTTATACTAATAATGGATAAAGAAATATTGGGAGAAAATAAAAAATGTTAATAAAAAAACGTTTTTTAAATAAAAAGCTTAAAACATTAGCTATTATAATGACTGTCGGTGTTATTGTTGGTGGGGCGTTGTTTACTATGCCTATAGATAATGCCAAAAGTGCAGGAAGTCCATATCCGCCAACAGATAGTGAGAACTGGAATCCAGAACCTGTTTGGCGTGATGAGTTTGACGGAAATTCGTTAGATGGGACCAAATGGACAGCTCTTAATGGCGGATGGAAAGACGAGAACCAACAAGTTCGAAACTGCTACACGAGATCAGATGAGAACATTAATGTCAGTGGCGGTAGCTTAAATCTAATTGGACTATACAAACCAGGAGCAACCTGTACTGGTGGTAACACTAAAACTGGCAACTTCACTTCCGGATTCGTACAAACGAAAAATAAGGCATATTTTAAATATGGCTACATCGAAGCTCGCATAAAAATGCCAAAAAATAAGAGTACTTGGCCTGGTTTTTGGATGAGTCCTAATAACTCTCCGTACAGTGCTGGTTGGCCTGATTGGGGCGAAATCGACATCGTAGAGACAAAAGGCTCTAATCGCCAATTCGCTGCATCCGACGCACACTGGCGAGACAAGAATACACCGACCGGTCAAGCTGGGAGTCACAGAAACCGCCAAGGCGTTATTCCACCAAGTAAGTTCGGTACTAATAATGACACTACAGAGTGGCACACTTACGGCGTAAAATGGACTGAAGGAAAACTTGAATACTTCATTGACGGAGAGCTACATCATACAATTACCGAATTTAAGAATTCAAACTCCACAGGGAGTCCTAATGGACCCTTTGATCAGGATTTCTTCTTACGACTTAACTTAGCCATTGGCGGTAACTACATTGACGCTCCATGGGATGACCCCATCAACTCAGTAGGAGCTACAAATGGAGAAGGCTTCCCGGCAACTATGTCAGTCGACTACGTCCGCGTGTACGAGATGCGAAAACCCAAAGAGGTTGAGGTCAAAGACACGGAACTACGCAAGCTACTCAATGAAAAACTAGGAGAAAAATTTGGTACAACTCGTACAGAAAATCAAAAAATTACTGATGTAGAGTTGGAAAAATTGATAGATCTTAACCTGGACAACTCAAATATTACCAACATAGCTGGAATAGAAGCTGCTAAGAATCTTAAGAATTTGTCGTTAAATCACAACTCAATCTCAAATCTAAGCCCACTAGCTGGACTGGCTTCCCTGAAAACTCTTTCACTTAAAGGAAACAAGATTGCAGACATAAGCTCACTAGCTAGACTGACTTCCCTAACTTCACTAAATCTTGAAGATCAGCGAGCTAACGCTAAGCCTAACGACAAATCATTTGCTTCACCATTGAAAGATTTGACAGGAAACGTAGTCTCCATAACCAACTCAGCAGAAGTCATTAACGACACGGCAACTCCTGGAAACATTCAGCTACTGTCACTGCCAGCCAACGGAGCATCTCCTATCCTGAATGCTCCTTGGACCAGAAGTGTAACAATCGGAGCAGTTTCAGCTACATTTAGCGGTGCTCTGGCTATTGACACATCAGCAATCCCTAGGACAGCACAGCCACAACCGCAACCACAACCACAGCCACAACCTCAGCCACAACCACAGCCACAGCCTGCTAGTCCATCAGCTGCCGCCCACAATCCAGCTAATAAGCCTCAAAATGCTGTAAGTGGTCTACTCGCAAACACAGGATTTAATGTATTCTTAGGTGTTATCGCCGTCCTAGCATTAGTTGCTGCAGGACTATTCATTCTACGCTAATCTGCAACTACATAAAATTACCACCCCGTGATGAGGTGGTAATTTTTTATTGAGAACTAGGTTTTTATTGTCGAGAGGATTGAGAAGTTGGTTGCGGTGCCGCGCCAGAATGTGAAGCGTCTGATGGCAGCGTGTTTGTTGTGTTATTTTGAGCTGACGGAGTTTGTCTAGCCGAAGATGAATCTAATTGCCCTGATTGACCGGGTTGTCCAGGTTGAGCTTGAGACGTGCTGCTATTTCCGCCAGATTGTTGCCTAGATCCGCCAGGACCGCCTTGAGATTGGCTCATTCCTGGAGGACCGCCAGCTTGCCCGCCCATTTGGCTTCCGCTTGAGCCGCCAACTTGCATACCCGCAACAAATCCCAGTCCACACAAAACCACGCCACCAATTGCTATTCCCATTGCCGCGCCGACGCTAATTGAGCGTTTTTCGTTCGAGGCGTATTCCGAATTGTTAAAGATATTTTCTGGTGTTGTTTGAGATTCTTGGTCTAATCTTTTCATAATATTTCTCCTTTGGTTAAATTTATTTCCTATGCAGATAGTTCGTATAATGTTACATCACTACCTCCATAATTAACGGCTTTGCCGTTTTTCTTAATCCAATTTGTGATTTCGCTATTTCCGCCATTTGGACCACCGCCATGACCACGTGAGCTAGCGGCGTAATATTTCAATTTGCCATCCGCCACCAATTGTTTAAATTGCTCAAGCGTGAGCGGCGTGTCGCTGCCGTTAAATCCGCCAATTGCCATAACTGGCTGACCGCTGGTTAGCTGAATTGCCGCAGATTCATTCGCGCCATCCACCGCCACCAACCAAGTCGCACCATTTTGGTTTTGTAAAAGATATTGAACCAACGTGCTGTCTGCCTGAGATTTTTCATTATTACTTCCCTGCATTGCTGTTGAACTTGGGCCCGCCGTCGGAATGCTGCCCGTATGTGTGACGTTGATAGTCGACAGCGTGTAAACAACTGGAGCGGTCATACACGCAGCCACAGAGGTGATAATCGCCAAGTTCTGAAGCCAACGTTTCGGTGTATATAAATTAGCCAATAGCCCAACCATACCGACAGCCCCCAGAACACCAACTGCCCACATTAACCAAGTCATCGTACCAGCATAGCTAAGGATAATTATCGCAATCACCGCCGTAACGCCGACCAACATCGGCAAAATCCAAGCATACGACTTTCGTCTAACGTACGCACCCCACAGAAACGGCACGCCAATTCCAACCAAAGCCGCCACAGCCGGTGCTATAACCACCACGTAGTACGGATGAATCACGCCGCTAGTCATACTAAATATTACGATGTGAATGATCAGCCAAAGTATCCAGAATATCACCGCCGCTCGTCCGCGATTAGTCCGCGGAGTCTTGCGTAAAATCCATAAGAGTAGTCCGCCGCTCGCTAATGCTAAGATTAGTAACCATGCAATGTTCGGCCCAAAATCGTTATTAAATATCCTAAATATTCCCGTTTGTCCACCAAATCCAGTGCCGCCAGGACCATGACCACCACTGGGAGCACCGCCGCCCATTCCGCCAGGGATTGCCATTGCCATTCCACTACTTGGAGGAGTTCCGCCACCTCCGCCGCCGCGGTTTCCCAATAGTCGACCAAATCCGTTATAGCCAAAAATCAAACTCCAAATGCTATTGTCATTCGTACTACCAACCCACGGTCGATTGCCAGACGGCGTCAGCCAAACAAGCACGCTCCACCATAAAGTCGACACTGTCGTAATTACGCCCGCAAACACCAAATGTAGAAATCGCGTAACTATTGGCGGCTTGGCGAATGCCAGATAGACAATTACCATCGCGGGCAAAACCATCAAGCCCTGAAGCATTTTCGTGTTAAACGCTAGTCCTGTAAACAGCCCCGCCAGACCGAGCCATAAAAGTGGACGCTCGCCTTCTAATGATCTGAGAAATGCGTAACCGCTGGCAGTGAGCATGAATGTCAAGATAGCATCTGGATTATTAAATCCGAACATCAACGCCGCAACAGGAGTTAACATTAATGTGACTGCAGAAATTATCGCACTAGTAAAGCCGAATTGTCGTTTCACCGCCGAATATAACAACCAGACCGAACCAACGCCCGCTAATACGCTTGGTAGTAACATTGAAAAGCTGGAAAAACCAAACAGTCGAGCACTAAGTCCCATTATCATCGTCGCCAGCGGAGGCTTGTCGATTGAAACATAATTCGCCGCATCCAAACTACCAAACAGCCACGTCGTCCAGTTTTGGCTTGCCGCCTGTACCGCCGCTGCGTAATAGCTATTTGCCATGCCATTATGCATCGCGCCAAACATATACAACGCACCCGTCGCAATCAGCAGAATTGGAAGAGTCATTTTCTCAAGCCACGAGCGATCGTCCAATTCTTTATTAACTCGATGAAGTCCTTTTAAATCATCGACCGCAGTTTTTACAATCTTCACACGACTATCAGTATCTTCAATCCAAGTAACGGGCTGCTCGTGAATCGGCACACCAGCGCGCTCCGTTTTAATCAAAAGCTCAGTGTCAAAGAACCACTCATTGTCCTTAATTTTTGGCAAAAATCTCTTCGCTACATCACGGCGAATTGCCTTAAATCCGCACTGCGCATCGCTAAATTTGGTCCGCGACGTCAATTTGATAATCTTGTTATAACACCGTGAAATAAACTCCCGCTTAAAACCGCGGCTGGTCTTTGATTTTTTCATCAATCGAGAACCAATCGCCACGCCCGCTTCGCCCGCCACAAGCGGCTGAATCATCGGCAGAAAATCATCCAAGCTAGTGGACAAATCAACATCCATATACGTCAAAATATCCGCCTGACTGCTTTGCCAAACCTGCTTTAATGCTCGCCCGCGACCGCGTTTAGCCAACCGCACGACACGAACTGATTGATATTTTTGCGCCAAGTTTTTCGCTATTTTTAAAGTGTTATCTTGACTGCCATTATCCGCGATCGTTATCTGATAGCGATATGGCAAATTTTCCATCATGTATTCGTCAAGCGTTTCAATGCTGCTTTGAAGAATTTTCTCCTCGTTCAGCACCGGCACGACTATGTCGACAAATGGATTAACTATCGCCCGAAACGGCGATGGACTAGAATCGTACGTAATAAGTCGCGACCTAGCTAATGGTTGGGGTGTGGTTATTGCTCTCATGCAAACCACTATAAACAAGCGTTCTGTAAAAATGCTTTAAAGATCAGCCGGCTATTTCAAATCAACACTAAACGGCGTAAAGTTAGTCTTATCGTCATAAGCATCAACTTTTTCAATCTGTTTCATCTTATCTATTACGCGATATGTAATAGGCAAGAAAACAATCTCCACTACAGTCTTAAATATCCAGCCAATCAGAATATACGTCAGCATGTTCATTCCCTGAAGTATTCCACCGAACGCAACAAAGGCGAATACTACAGTATCACATAATTCACCAACGACCGTCGATCCAATTAATCGTAACCATAGTTTTTTGCCCTTAGTTTTAACTTTTAATTTCGCCAATACAAACGAATTTAAAAATGATCCAGTCAAAAATGCGGCTAAGCTAGCTGCAACAATCCTCGGGAAGAATCCTAGGACCGCTTCGTACGACGCCTGATCCGCATACTCCGGCGCCGGCGGCATATAACGCACGATCGTAAAGCACAGCACTGCCAAAAGCATAACACCTAGCCCCACCCAAATCGCTCGTCGAGCATATTTATAGCCATAAATCTCAGTTAAAACATCGCCAAGAATATAAGATATTGGGAATAAAATAGCTCCGCCATCTGTAATAATCGGACCAAAAGCAATTAATTTAGTCCCTGCTAAATTAGAGATCAATAATATAGCAGCAAATACAGCTAAAATAATGTCGTAATATTTGAAAGTTTTTCCCATAAAATATATCCGTTAAATAACCTACATAAAACTGCCCTATTAAGGACAGCTTCATAGAAAACTAATTTGGCTCCGGCAGCTGGGCTCGAACCAGCGACCTATTGGTTAACAGCCAACCGCTCTACCACTGAGCTATGCCGGAATATGTCTTGTATTATAGCGAGTTTTTGAATAGTTGTAAAGTTACTGACGGACAATTTCCAATGCTTTTTTTAAAATCTCCACTTCCGAGCGTGATTTTTCGTCGTCCTCGGCTTCTCTCTTCTTAATTTCTTTCGCTAAATTTTGCCACCAAACTTCTTTTTTCTCACTACTCAGCGTCAAAGACCTAACTTCGCCGTCCTGCTTCTCTAAAAATCCCGCAGCCACCAAATTATCAACATGTTTTGCTACCGTCGATACCGATTTATAGCCCAAGGCGCGCATAATTTCCCGAAGCGTCGGACTATAGCCATTGCCTTTTATAAACCCATCGATAAAATCCAACATTATTTTTTGCTTTTTTGTCAGTTTCATATCTAAAGTATACACCATACGCTATACTTAAAATATGGCAAAAAAATACACTAACGACGTTCGATTCTGGCTATTGGCTATTGTTATTTTTGGCGGCGGCTTCGCCCTGCATCCCAGTGTCGGCTTATCAATTCTGGATTTCCCGTCGCTGCGCGTAGGATTATATCAGATCGCTGCTGTAAGCCTACTGTTATTTTCCTTGCCCTTGCTACTTAAAAAACGCCAAGAACTACTGAAAAACCGATGGCTAATCGACGGATTTTTGGCAATTTTTATCACCATTGTCGTCGGCATATTCTTCGCAGAAGCGCGCCTACGCACCGCGTTATATTCATTATCGCTATTATTCTTACTCACCGTCGGATTATCCGCTGGCTTAATTTACGGTGAATTATCAAAACCAGAAAAACGCAAACTCATCAATGTCGGATTATGGAGCGGGCTGGTTTTTGGGATTTTAGCAATCATTCAGCTCATCGTCGCTACTTTTGAACCAACAGGATTTGGTACGCTTTGCACTGGTTGTAAAGCCGACGTTTTTGGATTTCCGCGAATCAATTTATTCGCCGCCGAACCACAATTCTTCGCCAATTCTCTACTTCCAGCATTTTTCCTTGCGCTCTTTCAATCAAAATCTCGCCTAGCCAAATTTAGCCTATTTTTCACAACTCTTGCCATATCTTTAACATTTTCCCGTGGCGGATTTTTAGCAATTTTTATCGCCATCACAGCCTTATTTATAATCGCTTCCATAAAACGAATTGACGCATCTTTTATTCGTAAAAACCTTCCAATCATCTTCGCTGGATTACTATTAGGATTCATCTTATTATTCTCGTCAGCCAACATTAGATACGCCAATGCACCCTTCATTGCACACAATACCTTCGTCAGTATGGTCGATCAATTATCTATCGGGAAAATTAAGATTCCGCAAAAATCCATCGTCAAAAATCCGTCACCAAAACCCGCCGAAAACATTCCACCAAGCAACAATTCTTTCCAGCCTGCCGGTTTTGTTGAAGCTTCCGCCAACGATAGACTCAGCGCCAGCGACTTAGCTGTAAAATCTTGGCTGTCATCGCCACGAACATTCTTCTTTGGTGTTGGACTCGGCAACCTCGGTAATTTCATCCAAAAACACCTTCACATAAACGTCCCAGCGGACCAAACGGTCTACGTTTTTTACATATTATTACTCAGCGGACTGGGAGTTATCGGACTATTTACTCTTCTAATTACCCCATTGATAATCATATTTTTCGCCATAAAAAATATCCATAAAATTAAAGCTCAATTTATCTTATCTCTAACCATCGCGATGTTCGTGCATTTTTGGTTTTTTGGTAGTTTTATAAATACGATTCATTGTTTTGCTATAATCGGCATATTTTTGTATAATTACCCCAGAGATTATGCGGAAAAAGTCTGATTTTTACTTCAAAATTGTCCTAGTCGTTCTTGATATCTTAGCTTTATTGAGCGCATTTACTATTGCCTATATTTTGCGAATTTCCCTGGATCCTAGACCATTCCATATCAGCATCAATGCCATAGATTTTATCACCTCTATTTTTATGACACTGCCACTGTGGATCGTGATGTTCTATTTCTTTGGCTTATACGACCGAGAGATTTACACACACCCATTGCGAAACTTCGGGCGAATACTTTTGGCGTCAATAACTGGAATTATGATTATGATTTCCGTGACGTTCTTCACCAATACTCCGTTATTCCCAGCCAAACTCGTCGCTGGTTATGCCACTGGAATTGGCTTTGTTTTACTAATGATTTTCCGCAGTGCCGCCAATATTGTTCGTCTGAAGCTATTAAAACGCGGCTTGGGAGCTCGCCGTGTTGTATTAATTGGCAATTGTGATTTAACTCACGTTCTAGCTGATTTTATAGAGACCAATCCGTTAACTGGCTTTAAGATTAGCGGAATTGTTGCGCAAACTCAATTCGTTCCTATTGAATTAAAAAAGCTTCGACGCTCGTCATTAGAATCGGCGCTCACCAGAGATAAAATTGACGTCATCATCCAAACCGACTCAAAAAACGTTAGCGAACATTATCAAATTGCCCAGAAACATTATCTGGATTTCTATCAAGCGCCGGAATTCGACGGAATTATGACCACCAAACACACTATTGATATCATCGACTCCGTGCCGCTAATTCACACTCATCCGACGCCGTTAATGGGCTATGGGCGAATTGTTAAGCGGATTATGGATGTTGTAGGCGGGACAATTGGGATTATCATCGCCTCGCCAATCATGCTTTTAGTGGCAATTGCCGTAAAAATTAGCGACCCAGCAGGACCGATTTTAATGCACGGCAAACAACAGAAACGTCTCACTCGTTATAATCGACCATTTAAGGTTTATAAATTCCGCTCACATTATGCAAAGTTTGACGGCAAAACTGACGAAGAAGTCTTTCGAATGGTTGGTAAGCCTGAGCTAATTGAAGAATACCGTAAGAACGGCGACAAGCTTGATCATGACTTTCGCGTGACGCCAGTTGGTAAGTTTATTCGTCGCTTTAGCCTTGATGAATTACCGCAGTTATTCAACGTCGTTAAAGGAGATATCAGCCTAGTCGGACCGCGAGCGCTGGTGCCGCACGAATTAAGCGCATACGACAAAAAACACGTTTTATTAGCGGTCAAATCAGGACTCACTGGACTAGCTGTAGTTTCTGGTCGACGCAGCATCAGCTTTGAAGAACGACGACGAATTGACTTATATTATGTTCAAAACTGGAGTCTCTGGCTGGATATTACGATTTTATTAAAAACCTGCTTGGTTATTTTCCAGAAAGATAATTAATGAGTAAGCCAAAAATTGCCATAGTTCACGACTGGATTTACGGAGGCGGAGCCGAAAAGGTCGTTTTGGAAATTCACAAATTATACCCAGATGCACCAATTTACACTTCTTTTTGTAGCGATGAATGGCGAGAAAGATTAGATAATAAAGTCGTTACTGGATATTTACAGCGATGGCCATTTTCGAAAATTCGACGATTATTGCCACTTCTTAGACAATGGTGGTTCGCCAAGCTTGATCTTAGTGAATTTGACATTATCATCTCAAGCTCGGGAAATGGCGAGGCAAAATTCGTTCGCAAATCCAGACCAGATCAACTTCATATTTGTTATTGCCACACGCCGACGCATTTTT
>CAUTKJ010000003.1:0-23319 GCA_963539185.1 uncultured Candidatus Saccharibacteria bacterium
TCCGTCAGTAAAATTAGACATATATCTATTTTATCAGCAAAAAGTACGAAACAGCGCCGCCAGCCATACCAATTGCCAAAAATAGAACAATAAGCAACGCTATTAATAATCCAGATTTTTTCTTTTCTTTGTCGACTGAAGGCTTGACTTCTGTGGATACAGCAGCAAACATCGGCGCCGGCTCAGAATCCATAGCTTCTTTTTCGGATAATTCGGAAGATTCGATCAAAGAACTGTCAATATCGGTGGACATTTTATCGTCTGAATCTTCAGGAACGCCAGCCTCCTCAATTGCTATAATTTCTGGACTCAAATCCATTGGCGAGTCGGGTACATCACCCAAAGAATTTTCACTCATGCTGTAATTAGATAAATTGGTATTGTATTGATGTTCCAATTTTACATCCTCAGAATCAGCAGACATAGACACATCTTCATCACTATTCATCTCAGAATTAGTCATAGTTTGGTTAACAGAACCAAGCGGCCGCTTCTCCACTTCAACATTAGCAATAAACGGAGACTCCAGTGGCGTAGTCATCGGTGCAGCAGGAGCTTCGCTATTACTTACGGCTAATGATTGCGCTATCTTATCAGTCAACGACAATTCCTCAGCAGGCACATCTTCAATTTCCGCAAAAGTAGATTCATTATGCACGTCCTTAAGGTCAGGGGTATCACTAATATTGTCTGATTGAGCAACTATATCAGACGTTTCTTCCCCTACCGCAGAATGCCTATTATTTGTGCTAATCACGTCCACCAAATCAGGCGAAGGCTGAATTGTCGTGCCAGTTCGGGATGGAGCGGGAGCAGCAGGCTTTTGGATAGCACTGACAGATGAAGGTCTAACAACATCCATGAAACGACCAGTCGAGCGTCTCGCGATTACTGGGGCAGCTTTAACTTCGCTAGCAGCCATGCCAGGAGCCCTGTTGGCTATTGAGTTGTTAGTAACTCTCTCGCTCGTAGGATTATCAACCTCTTTAGGAGTCGCATCATCGTTAGAAGAGTCTTTTTTTGCTTCAGGCTGAGAGATCGATGATAAAGGAGTAGAAGCAACAGACGAAGGTGTAAATGGAGTTACTGGAGGTGCAAAGCTAGTACCAATAGAGTTCTCTGATGCAGGTTTTTCCTCTACGGGCGCAGACACATAAACCTCGCTATTACTTTCATTAGCCACCGCTGGAGCTTCCTTTTCTCGCTGCTTATCCATAAGAGAGCTTACCGCTCTATCCAACTCATCAAAATCAATATCTGTCATATGCCCCCTATTTTTTAACCTTTATGTGCTTTCGAGATTATCTCCTTAAATTGATATACATCCAAACTGGCTGCTCCAACCAATAAACCATCAAGTTCATCAATTGCTAAATAATCTGCGGCGTTTATTGACGTAATACTTCCACCATAGACAACTCGAACTGATTCCGCCGCTTTTTTACCGTACAAATGAGAAATATGTCGTCGAATCATCTGTGTAGCTTTTTTTACATCAGACGCTTTAGCGCTGTCTCCAGTACCGATCGCCCAAACTGGCTCATACGCAATAACCACTTCATTCAGTTCGTCTGCCGTCACGTTAGCCAGACCGCTAGTCAATTGATCAGCCAGAACGTCCTTCGTTTCGCCAAGAGTCTTCTCTTGAATCGTCTCACCAACACACAAAATCGGATGAATACGATTTCGAATTGCTGCCTGAACTTTCAGCCGAATGTCTTTTTCGCTTTCAATGAAAATGTAGCGACGTTCCGAATGACCAATTATCACATAATCAGCAATTCCACGAAGATGCGCCGCTGGAATTTCTCCTGTGTACGCGCCTGAATCTCGCCAATAGCAATTCTGAGCCGCCAACTTAGCAATCCGACGATTAATTTGCAAACTCAAACTCTGCAGCGTCAAAATAGTAGGCGCCAGCACCACTTCAACATCTCTATGCGACGGCAGCGTGTTCATCAGCTTATGCAAATATAAGCTAGCCTCTTGCATATTGAAGTTCATTTTCCAGTTACCAATGATTAACTTTTTTCTCATGAGATAATCCTTATGCTTAGTTTATCACCTCAAACCGTATGCGTCTAGTAAACTTTCAATTCCAGGCAATTTTTTACCAGCCATCAAGGCCATACTAGCTCCGCCACCAGTGGAAACATGGGTAAAATTGGCGCCGTCATGCCCGTCCCATTTCAATATAAAATCAGCCGTATCTCCACCACCAACTATTGAAACAACTCCTTTATTCTGGGCAATAGCTAGCGCCACTCGCGCTGAACCAATTGCAAAATTATCAATTTCAGCATAACCCAGCGGACCATTCCAAATAACCATCTTTACATCAGCCAGTATTTTCGTGAATTTCTCAATTGTCTGACTTCCAATATCCAGCGCCATATCCGAGTTCTTTATTTTATCAATATTAACTTCTTGACGAGGAAAATCTTTAGAAATATCTGGCGCAACCGCCACATCAATCGGCAATACCAAAAAATTATCAACATTCTCTGCGCCAATCTTAGCCGCTGCCAAATCATAAATTTCCGCGACAACCTTTTCCATTCCCGGCTCAAACACACTCTTGCCGACATTAAATCCACGGCAATGTAAAAACGTGTTTGACATAGCGCCGCCAATTAAAATCCGATCCGCTTTTTTAATCAGACGCTTAATCAGTAATATTTTATCACTAACTTTCGCGCCGCCAATAACCGCAACCAACGGACGTTTTGGCTTATTCATCGCCTCAGTGATAGTTACATATTCTTTTTCTAATAGTAATCCCGCTAGCCCTGGAACACACAATGTAATCGCATGAGTGCTGGCGTGCGCCCTGTGTGCGACCGCAAATCCGTCCTGCACAAAATAATCTGCTCGGACAGCGCGCTGAATTGACTTGGCAAATGTTAAATCATCAGCCTCCTCCTCATTATAAAAGCGTAAATTCTCCAACATGAGAATACTGCCTCGTGGCGCGCGGCGAACGGCTTGATGAACAGCTTCGCCCACGCAATCATCCAGCAATTCTACCGGACGGCTCAACAACTTGGATAGGTGATCTGCGACAACTTTCAGACTAAACTTAAGATCCTTACCTTTTGGTCGCCCCAGATGAGACATGATAACAATCTTGCAATTCTGCTCCAGCAAATATCGGAGCGTGGGCAGCGAAGCGCGAATTCTTAGATCATCAGAAATCTGACCACGCTTTGTTAGTGGCACATTATAATCTGCTCGCAGAAGAATAGTTTTTCCACGTAGATCAACATCGCGAATTGTTTGCTTCGGAAATTTTCTGCCCACCCAAATTCTCCTTATGACAACGTCTTGACTTGGATATTGTCAGTTTTTCCTGGCTCTGGATTGTGGCCACTAACAAGCACAACAGTAACTGGGTCTGCGCCGAAATAGCCTTCTTGTTTCAACTCATCAGCTAACTTAGTTGCTGCATTTGGATCGTTTGGTCGAACATATGGACGAGAAGCGTACCTTAGCGCTAACTTTTGCGCAGTCTTCATATTTTCTGTCACACAAACAATTGGCATATTTGGACGATATGCAGCAACGTTAATTGCAGTAGCACCAGTGTGTGTTTCCGCAATAATGGCTCGAGCCTTAATTCTCCTTGCTAATTGAGCTGCCGTGTAGCTTAAAATCGCGTCAGTTTTTTCACGCATTTCAGCCTTTTCTACCAACATTACTTCACTGTGTTCTTGAGTGTAGATAATAGTCTTGCGCATTGCGCGAACAGTTTCAACAGGATATTTACCATTGGCAGTCTCATCAGACAACATAACCACGTCAGCGCCTTGAATTACAGCATTAGCAACATCGCTAACTTCGGCGCGGCTTGGCTCTGGATTATCAACCATACTACCCATCATTTGTGTTGCAACGATTACTAGCTTGCAATATTTACGGCACAAGGCAATAATTCGACGTTGTACAACTGGGACAATTTCCGCACCAGCTTCCACTGCCAAGTCGCCGCGAGCGACCATAATACCATCACTAGCCTTAACGATTTCCTCCAAATTCTCTGGATCAACGGCAGACTTAGTCTCAATCTTGGCAATAATATTGGCTGTCGACCCCAAATCTGTCAATCGACGACGCAAATCAATAATGTCATCAGCTTTTTGGATAAAACTCAATGCAACATAATCAAAATCTTGGCTTGCGCCCCACTCCAAATCGTTAATATCTTTCTGAGTAAGAATGTCACCACCAAAATCTGTGTCTGGCAAATTCAGACCCTTGCGGCTCATCAAAAAACCGTCGTTCTGAACTTCTACGCGAATTGCAGTTGGGCTAACAATTTCTCGCACAACCGTCCTGATCTTGCCGTCAAACATGTAAAGTGGCTCACCGACTTTCATCTTCTCCGCCAAATTGTACTGCACTGGCAAATTGAAGCTGCCGTCATGCTCAGTAATTTCTGAATCCAAGACCAACATATCGCCAACCTTAACATTCAGCATGTTATCTTTCAAAACGCCCAAGCGAATCTTCGGACCTTGCAAATCTTGTAGGATTGCGACAGGCTTGCCCAACTGTTTACTAGCTGTGCGCACCCAATCGATCTGCTCAATTCGCTCCTCATTAGCGCCGTGGCTAAAGTTCATACGGATGCCGTTAACGCCGGCCTCCAACAATTGGTAAACCTTTTCTTGGCTGAACGTTGCTGGCCCAATTGTTGCTAATATTTTTGTTCGTTTAAATATATTATTGCTCATTTTTTAAATTATATCACGAAATAACAGTGATGAAAAATGTAGATGAACTCAATAAACAAACTATTTAAACTCAACCACTCTATCACGTCTATACTTGATTAGATACCCGTCTTCATGGCGAGTTAATATGTAAGTAGAATCATATTTTTCCATATTTATATATCTCCACTTGCGAGAACTGCCCTTTGTTGTTGATTGATATCGTATAGTAATAGTTTTACCTATATGCTCGTGTAAATATTCCTCAAATTCAATCTGATCCACACCCCTATTTCCCACAGTAAACTCTCGCTTTCTAGGCAAGACTGACATAGCCTCTTCACCTGAAGCGGATCGGTACGTAGATGGACTGTCTGCAGGTAAATACCTATCATCAGAGAAACTAGTTGTATATATTTTCTTTTCAGGCTCTTCTGGTAAGGATTCATTTTCGTGTAGATCCTCAATCGATCTAAAAACAGATGGGTTGTACGCTTTACCATAATATAAATAATCATAGATGTATTTTAGAGCATCACTAAGAGTTTCTTCTCTTTCTTCCATCCAATCAAAATAAGATATTCTATAAAAGTGCCACCCTGCCGTTTCCAATATCATTTGTCTTTCCCAATCACTTTTAATATAAACTTGACCATCGCCATTCTCAAAATGAGTAGGTCCGTCACATTCTATAGCAATTTTTCGTCCAGTTTCTCTATTTCCTATTACTAAATCAATACGGAAACCACACGATTGGACCTGAGTTTCCATATAATAGTCGTGGTCATCTAAAACTTCTGCAATAGAGCCAAAAACTTCTTTTTCAAATTCCGAATCAAATATCTGGTCATCAACTGAATTGCGAGATTTAAATATACCATTTTTATCAACATATTCAAGATACCTTTTTATCCAAATACCCTCAGGCCACAACTCTGGCTTAAGTGATGTAACGCAATGCACCTGAAGTTTAGCACGACTAAATGCGACATTCACACGACCCTCGGCCGCTCCTTTTCGAATATTTCCGTCCTCTCCTGTTAAAGCTACATATCGCTTCTTTTCGCTCGGATCTCGAATAACGAAAGAATATATGACAATATCCCTCTCGTCTCCCTGTATACCTTCAATTGTTGACACTTTTATGTCTTCATCTTCGATAGACTGACGCAATAGCTCGGCTTGCTCATTAAAGAACGTCAATATGGCAATCGATTTATCTTTCGTTTTCGGATCTTTCTTCAACTCCTCAATTAAATTCTTTATATACTCAACTTCGGCAAAATTACGCTTTCCAGAATCCTCATTCTCATCTCGAGCTTCTATTATGTGATTGACAAGAACCCGGTTTGTATCTTTGTATGTAAGCGCACTGTCATTTACAACCTCAAGAGATCTTCCTACTGCTTCATAAAAATTAGAGTTTGAAAAACCTATTAGCTCTTTCGGCGATCGATAATGATAACGCAATACGGCTGTCTTGAATCCAGCAAGCGTTGCTATGTCCATAACTGACTTGACCGAATCTTCCGTAGCTTTAATTTGATAATAATCACTAATTTTATTTTTTTTAGCTATAGACTCTAGTTGTTGATTCGACTTAAATAATATATTAGTATCTCTCATCTGTAGACTATCACCAAAAAATACCGTATGCCTTCCGCGATACATTACTGGCAAAGAATATGCCAAATTACATTGAGACGCCTCGTCTAATATTACATAGTCAAAAGCGTTGGCCACCATTGGAATAATACGGCTAACATCTTCCAGTCCCATCATCCATATAGGAATAGCCTCAGACATAGCCATGAAATTATTTATTCCATCTTCACCATTCTTTAGCTTATCAAAGGTTTTATACGCCTTCTTACCCCTTGCAAGACTGTTTGCTACGCGGTTTAGTATAGCTTTAGTGCTTTTCTGCGAATTAATAACATCGATTTGTTTCAATATGCGATTTCTAATATAGTTGCAGACGTTTGACTTGTAGTATTTTTGGAGCTCTTTAATCTCTTCATTTAGTTCGTTTGCTGAAAAATAGTCTATATTGTCAATATTTTCATTTAGTTCAATATATTTATCTATGTCGGAAAAAATCTTCTCCTCTCCTTTACTGGAAATAATAGATGAAAGATTATCGACCTGATTTTGACTCATACCAGAACTAACAATCATATTGACCATGTCAGCCCTCAATGAAACAAGCTTACTCTTATTTATGCAATTCTCAAAATAATCCTTTAAAGATTGCAACTTCCTCAACCGAGAAGTTTTTGTCTCTTCAGAAAATACAATAGATTCAACCTGCCCATAGACTTCTTGAATAATAATCCTACCTCGCTTTTTCAAAGCGCCATTCATTTTATTACGAACAAATAAGCCTTTAATAGAGCCAGATCTTTCGGGTATTATTTCACTAAAATCCTCCAATATGTGCGATAAGAATTCATTTACACAAACATAATCTATGTTTATATTTTTTAATACAGACGCCTCTTCTTCAACAAGCTTCCTATTGTTATTTTCATACTCGCTAATAGTAACTATCAAATTATTAACTTTGTCTCGCGCCTGACTATAAATAGTCCACCATTCACGACTAATACCTAGAGTGGCATACGCCTCCACATAGCTAAGAGCCCGTCTCTGATTATAATAGTCAAAGAGTTTACGCTCTCCATCGACACCATTACTAAATAGTTTCTCTCTATCTCGTATTAAACGTAAGGGTGCTTTCTGGTCACTGATAGTCATTTTTGCATAAGTTTTTTGAAAACTCTTCAACACGTTTACTGCACTATCTCGTTCATCATCTTCTGTATACAAAGGAGAACTTCTATCTGGTATATAGCCAAACAAGAATGGTATGTCTAGAGATTTTAATTTATCTTTTACTCCACGCACAGCCTGGTCTTTTTGACTTACAAATAGAACCTTTTTTCCAGTTGCAGCTAGATGACACAAAATATTAGCAATAGTCTGAGATTTACCAGTTCCTGGCGGACCCTCGACAATTGAAGATTTGTTGTCAATAATACCCAAGACTTTTAGCTGGTACTTATCATAAGGAAACGGGAAAAATATTTCAGTTCTTCCGTCATCCGATACGTCATATTCTATATTCATTTCCTCATCTGATGACCACGCACCCAAGGACGTGTTCTCCATGTCGACATCAGTTTTATCTGTCAAACTACTTAAATCTTCTACCAGAAAATAGTTAGTTTTTGCAGATAGCTTGATAGTACAATAAGATAAATCTGGCAGACTCGAAATATCTGTCGCCTCCATAAGTAATAAATATGTCCTTAGCTTCGTCCATACGCTATTTAGCACGTCATTATCAACAGGAAGCGACATTGCATCAGCCGAGTCATATTTTGTCACTAATTCGAAAACATCGTCATAATACGATTGTTTCAACAATCCATTGAATGGTTCAATCGCTAATCTTATATACGGATCTGTTATAGTGATATGTATTGTTACAGCATCCTTTTTAGGCTTAATATCAAGAGAAACAGGCAACTGGATAAGTGCAATTTTGAAGTCCTCCGGCATATCCGAGTTGGCAATTTTTGTACGACCGAAAAATCCACTGTCAACACGCTTAGCAGAAAACTTAACTACACCGGTCTCAAGAACAATTTTCTTAGTGTATTCCTGAGTTTTTATTTTATTATTGATATCTGTTAAGGACGCAAGTATCTTCCTGTCTCTCCTAAGTCGTTTTTCAGCCTCTTTCTGTTCACGAGTCTTCAACTCTTCTAACATATTTATATCGTGCTGTACATCTGTAATTAAATCAAACTCGAATGAATCACTATCACCTCGAGATAGCTCACCTGCAATAATATTGCCTATATCAACCGTATTTTTATTCAGTTCAACTTGTAGTACTCGTGATAAATTCGAGTTACTGGAAACCAGCCTGGAATAATCTAAACAATACGCAGCTAAATCCTTTATTGAAATATTCGTAGAGCTAATCATTATTAAGTAGTATTATATCACTAAAATATACTTATCAATTAGTAAGTATTTAATATTTTTCCGAATAGATACACAACTTATTAAATCCTTATTTTACTACAATCACAAAAAAGCTCGCCACAATAAGCGAACTATTCCAAACAAAACATTCTTTATGGTGACCTTACCGGGAATCGAACCCGGATTGCCAGGATGAAAACCTGGTGTCCTAACCGTTAGACGATAAGGCCACGACTTCAGATATCATAACAAATTATTGTCGAATTGTCTATAGCAAATCAGCCACTTCTCCGCCGTTATCTATTAATGTATAATATTTCCATGACAAAGCAGAAGAAAAAGCGCAATAAAAAATATTCTGGGATGGACGCGACATCTCAGCGACCAAAAGTAACAAGGATTACAGCAACGAATCGCTCCAAATTATCTCAATGGTTTTTCGATCGAAAAAAGCTCATTCGCACCATTGGTATGGCGGGACTTGTTGTAGTTGCCTTAATTATCGTTATTTCTGGAATATTAAGTTTATTCCGTTAACGAACCGGCAGCTTAAATCCAAAAGTACTACCTTTTCCCTCTTCTGATTCAAAGATCATTTCGCCGTCGTGCGACAAAATAACTTTCCTCGCCAAAAACAGGCCAACACCAGTGCCGTCTGGTCGCTTTTTTCTGGCATTTGTGCCGCGGAAGAATTTGCCAAACAAATTTGCTTGCTCTGATTTTGGCACACCAATTCCCGAATCTTTCACCGTAAACTCAATTGCGCCATTACTATTTTTCAGAGAAATTATTACCTTTTTATGTGGATTTGAATAGTAAATGGCATTGTCAATCATATTCAGCATAACTTGACGAATCTTCTCAGAGTCAGCCGTAATCAATGGAACTTTTTTATCAATCTTTAGGTCCATTTCGACAGATCTCTGATCCGCAACAACCTTGAGTAAGGCAACTTCATCCCGAAGAATTTGAGCAATATCTATCTTCTGCTTATCGATATTAAATTTGCCAGTCTGAAGCCTAGAAACATTAAGAAAATCGTTTATCAACCTCACCATACGCTCACTCGAAGAAAACGCCTCTCTAAGAACCGCACGCTGTGTCGGCGTAATCTTTCCCAAATCGCCCTCCAACATCATATCCAGATAACCTTTAATACTAGTCAACGGCGTTCTTAATTGATGTGAAGCCATAGAAATAAACTCATTCTTCGCTTCGTCCAGTCGCTGAAGCTGTCGATTACTGAACCTCAACTCTTTAGTCGCCTCGTCAATTTTACGCTGCAAACTCTTATTCAGCTCATTAATTTCTTCCAATGACAAAGAATTTCGAATTGACACCGCCAATTCCCCGGCAATCGATTCCAGCATTTCAATATCGCGAGAACTATATCCCAAACTTTTATGCTCGCCCAGAAATAGAATTCCCGTTTCTTGATTTTGATGCAGCAGAGGCATAACAATTTTCGTGCGATGAATATCCAAAAGTTTCTTCAGTTCTGGATCCTTTACTTGATTTGCCAAAATAACTTCCGGAAAACTACAATTCTTATAATAGTAGTCCATAATCCTGTGAACGTCTTCCTCAACAACAGATATTCGTCGCCGACCCGCCCGACCATATATTCCTTTTTCTGGAATACAAAACGCCACTTTTTCTGCCTTAAGAGAAGTCGCTATATAATTGCCAACACGTCGAGTTAGCAATTGCAGGTCCGCCGTATAGGTTAATATTTTACTAATCTCACGCGTAAATGTATCGGCATCATATTCTCCGTAATAAAAAACTCTATCAGTAAATTTATCAAAGATTTTCTTCACTGGTTGATATACGACAGCCAAAACCATAGCCAAAATCATATTCATAAGATTTACGTGGCTATCAACCGTCAGGCTGCGTTGGAAAACCAGAATTGAAATAACATATGCGGAAATCACATAGACGACAGCCAGTGCAATTAATAGCAACATATACGAAACGCTTCGAGCCACCGCCATTTTTACATCCATCAATCGATATCTGACGATGCTATACATAATTGCAAACAAGAAAATAATCGTAGCAATTGGACCAATCCATATATATCGATAATCACCAAGTGCCGGAAGAAACAGATCCACTACAAAACCAGGAATGCTACATATCAACAAACCAATCATGTAAATCGCGACTTGCTTGCGTCGAACAGAATCCGATTTGCGCCACGCTATATGACCAAAACACATAGAAATTAAGAAGAATACCGAGAAAAAAGTTGCAAAAATAACATAGTTGACTGCATGAATCGGAATTCGAGAAAAATCTACTGGTGTGACAATTTCTGATGTATTGATAATAAATTCAGGCACCAAAATAATGTATAGCGAAAAAATCGTTATCAATATACTAGATGCGCAGATAAAACTCTTCGTTGATTTTGTCGATGGAAGAAACGACTTTGTAGTGAAAATAGCCAACGCAGGACAAAAAACAGCCGAAGCTACATAAAACCACCTGGATGCAGTGTCTAATACTACTCCGTTGTCCGCCAGAGAAAACACTTCAAGTCCAGCTGACCACACAGCCAAACATAGACAAACCAGGAAAAACCAATGCTTCGCATCGTGGCGTCGCTTCGACTTTTTAAGTACAAGCACACCCAAAATTAGCGCCATTAACGCAACCAATCCTAGCACTAATGCTCGTATCATCATACTAATGCTTATTATAGCATTTTATTCTACTTTTCAATCGCAAAAACTGTGTAAACGCCGCTCGCGGTAACTGTAGCTTCAATAGATTCTTTTGGTATGCCAGATTTTTGGAGCAATTTAAAACCTTCCTTAATTGAACGCATCCTAACTTTTGGAACCCACCCCATTAGTCCATGCAAAAATTCTTTTTGTGGGCGATTTACGTTCATGTTGCCAGTGATCATTAGTCCACCAGTTCGTAAAAATTTCAATGATTCTCGTGTCAATTGTTTATAAACGCCATCCGGCAAATATTCTCGCAAGCCAGAATCTTCCGCAATATCCAGCTTACGATTGCCCAGAACTCCCTCCAAACTCAGGGGCTTGCCAAGCTTACTGAATAATCGCTCGCAATGAATTTCAATCTTATCTTCCAAATTCCATTTCTTCGCCAAGCTCTGTGCCGCTGCCAGAGACAACGGATCTTGATCTAGCAGGATAACAGTTGGCGCCTGGCCTGTTTCATCCTTAAGTTTTTTCAGCATCTTCAAAGTCGCCAGTCCCGTTCCGCAGCCAAAACTCATCACCAACATATCGTCAATTGAACGATTCTCTTTTTCTGCCACTTTCTTTAAATGATCAATCGACAAACCGTTCACTGTTTCCACTCGCTCACGAATACCAAGCGAATCCGCACAATGCCGAATGACGTCAGAAAACTTCTCAGTCACCGGCGCCTGGATAAACTCTCTGACCTCACTAATTCTCTTCTCTACTTCTTCAATAGCCGTCGCTTTATCCACGCCGTTGTTGATTTTACCTTGAACCATAACTTCCTTCAGTGGCAAACCATTAATCTTCTCATCAAATACCGACTTATCCAGCGGACCACTCATAGTTGGATATTTACCTTCTGACAATATTTCGCCATTTTCATCAAAAACGCTCAAATCCTCAGCTTCAGAAATTGTCAAAAACGTCAGTGCGGAACCTCGCTGATTATGCCATGGCTTCGAATTAGTCTGATCTTTACCGTACAATAACTTGTCGCGAAAAACCTCCAGATATGAATCTATTTTTTCGCCCCACTTGCCCATCTTCACAAAAGGAGTTTTATCTAAGACATTTGCAATTGCCGCGGTGGCCATATTTTTATGAATAAAGTTTTTACGAACCTCTTTTAACTCTGCGTCGCCCCGTTTCAAATAGTTATATGTATCTTTAATATCATCAGGATTATTGTATGCAGGATCGGTCTTTTCCCCCACTTTAACCTTACATCCCTCGCGTCTAAGATCCTCAATTTCCTTGTTTAATTTTTCATTGGCTTCATGATCAACTCCATTAAGAAAATCACCCGCTTCTGCAATATACCGTTCGTTCCTAAAGTTTTCCATGCCAAAAATTATAACATAGTTTATATGATATACTTAGAGCATGATAAAAATCGCTATCATTGAAGACGACCCAACCATCAGCCAGATGTACCGAATGAAGTTCGAATCAGACGGGTTTGACGTTCGCTTGGCCGCCAACGGACAAATTGGCATAGAAGTAGTCGAAAAGTTTCAGCCAGATATTATTTTGCTAGATTTACAAATGCCAGAAATGGACGGCGCAGAAGCTTTGAAGCGAATTAGGTCTAAAGATTGGGGAAAAACTATTCCCGTTATCGTCCTTACCAACCTCGGCGAAGAAGAAGCTCCGCACGATTTGAAGAAATTAGGAATTCATAGCTACATCGTAAAAGCAAACTTAACGCCACGCCAAGTTGTCGAGCAGGTCAAAACCGCCATAAAAGCTGCTTAATTTTTTGATTGATTCGCAATTTTTAGACAAGCCGTAATTACATTATCAAACAGCGCAGAAACCGTTAATGGACCAACTCCGCCTTTTTTTGGTGTAATAATTACATCATTACGCTGACGCACTTCTTCAGATACGTCGCCAACAATTTTTCCATTTTCCGAAGCAGTTCCCGCGTCAACAACGACCGTCTTAGTCTTAATCATCTGGCTTTTAATCAGCCCCGGAACTCCAGTTGCCGACACGATAATATCGTAATTTATCAATTGAGATAAATCGTCACCCTTCTCAAAAACCGTCACATCAACGCCAGACTTCAGCCACATTTTCTCAAGAGGCGCACCGACCAGACGGCCTCGCCCAACAATTGCAACTTTTTTATTTTTCAAGTCAACGCCATATCCAGCTAGCAGCCAATTGATAGCCGTTGGTGTAGCCGCCTGAAAAATCGCCCTCTTGCGCAAACCATCAACGTCTTTATCTTCTCGAATACTCTCGAGCAACTCCTCAGTCTGATCAGAATTACTAATCGGCAATTGCAGAATTATTCCTTGAACGTCGTCTCGATTGTTCAATTCTTGAATCACCTCCAAAGCACCGCCCGCAGGGACTCGATGAATCTCCACGTCAATCAAAATATCAGCGCCATATCTCTGTTTCAAACGCATGTACGTTTCAATGACTGGATTTTCGACATCAGTAATAATTGCCAAACGAGGATTAATATGCCAAGCCTGCCTTAAAGCTCGTACTTGTTTCGCCTGGCGCTCCTTGATAAATCCAGCTAATTCTGAGCCATTTAGTTCTCTCATTGTCATTAAGTATAGCAATTTTACCATCTTGAGTACAGATATAGTGTGTGCTATAATTTGAAAAGCTTGGATCATGGCGGATGTAGCTCAGTTTGGTTAGAGCGCTGGATTGTGGCTCCGGAGGCCGTGGGTTCGAACCCCATCATTCGCCCCAAGTTTTACGACAATTTATTCACACCGATAAATTATTTTCAATAAAACGGTAGACATTTTTATTGATTGTTGTATAATGAAGTTGTGGGCCAGTAGCTCAGCTGGTTAGAGCACCTGCCTCTTAAGCAGGGTGTCGAGGGTTCGAGCCCCTCCTGGCCCTCCAAAAAATAACCTCACATTGAAGTGAGGTTATTTTTTATTTATCCAAACGGATTATATCCGCGAGAAGGCGGCTCACGAAAAGTAGTTCGATTAGCGTTAAACGATTGGCGAGAATTGTCCACACCCGACAAAGCATTATTATTCTGCAAACTATTAACTCGTCGATTCCCGCCAGACAAACCAGCATCAACATGATCATTAACACTCCTCAATCGAGGCATCGCACCAATCTCTGTACCAATTTGCCTTACTCTACCAACCACTGCCGAGGATTGGTATTTTTTAATATATTGACGTTCCGAATTCACTTTACGATTAGCTTTCAGAGATCTACCAGTCATTCCATACGCCTTAAAACCATCAATTGATCTTCTTAAGGATCCAGATAATCTAATCATCATTTCCCGCGTCATTTGCGGCTTCTGACTCGCGTCCATATATCCCCCATTAGTTATATGAAGTGGCGCCCCGAGTAGGATTCGAACCTACGACCTTAGGCTTAGAAGTCCTCTGCTCTATCCAACTGAGCTATCAGGGCGTATTCACATTATAGCATCTTTCTGCTACAATAGTAAAAGCTTGCGGGTGTAGTACAGCGGTTAGTATGCAAGTTTTCCAAACTTGAGATGGGAGTTCGATTCTCCCCACCCGCACCAAGTTAGACAATTTCAATCCATAAAGGGCATCGATGGATCCATATATTTATACAGAAAAGCCAAAATACCAACCGCATGACATTGAAGATGCGTCCGAATTTTATGATGTGATTGAACGAAGCAGCTTGACGCACCAATTGTCTGAAAACCGACCATATGTCTATTGGACAATGGAAATTTATGATAAGTCCAATGGCATTAAAGGCGGCGGCGGACTTGGAGTTTTAGCAGCGGACACGCGACGTGTAGCTGAAAAATTAGAAGTTCCATTCGTAGTAGTAACGCCGTTTTATCGTAGCGAATCACACCAGAAAATCACCGATCTCGCACAAGAAGAATTTTCAGAGTCAGTTTCGCCTCAAGATTACGGATTTGAATATATTGACGAAGTTTTTGTGAGTTCGAACGGTTTTCCAGACGCAAGCTTAAGCATTTTTAAGAAGACACTCGGTTCAACGCAATTTGTTACAATTTCAGAACCGAACTTTGGACAATTGTACGAAGGCGACGGGTCTGGCGATCATAGATTATACCAAGAGGTAGCACTGGGATTTGGTGGCTATAAAGCATTAAAACTCCTCGGTATTAAGCCAGCCGTCATCCAGCTTAATGAAACCGCAACAATTTTTGCCGCATTAGCACGACTAGATGAACTGTGTGCTAACGGAATGAATTTATACGAAGCCATCGTTTACGTTCGTAAACACACGCTCTACACAAACCACACACTTCTTCAAGCGGCCGAACCGGAATTTCATCGTTCGCAATTTGAAAAATTAGTTCTGCCAAATATAAAAAGTAATGCCGTGCGTTGTTGGCTAATGGAACAATTCCGTAATGACAGATTGAGGCCGAATCTTTTGGCAATTGAACTTACTGAAGCGAAGAATGGTGTAAGTAAACTACATGCCCGCGTGGCAAATTTCCGCGATCGTAACAACGACAAAGTCAAATTTCAAGCCATTACCAATGGAATAGATCTTGAAACGTGGGTACTGCCTGAAACGTTGCAGACATATCGTGATCACGGCATTATCGATAAATTTGGATTGCCCACAAATGATTTTTCTAAAAAATTAGACTCGCTGAATAGCGCGGATTTGAGGTATTTGAAAAAACTCGGTCGAAAGGAATTGAATCGAGTCCTATTGAATCGCCAAGACCAGTACGGAAAATCCATACAAATCCCAGAAAATGCAATATTATTCGACTTCAAGCGAAGATTCGCCAATTACAAACGACCTTATATGCCGTTTGAAAACCCAGATTCATTGCGCCAAATTCTCATTAGCCACAACGCACATTATATTCTGACAGGAAAAGTTCACCAAGGCGACGTGACAATGTATCAGAAATTGCTCGAGGTATTAAAATTGATCGACAACGATCCAGTCCTCAAGGAGCGAGTTCATTATATACAAGATTATGACGAAGAGTTGGGACGAGCGTTAGCGATCGGCTCAGATACCTCAATAAACATTCCTATTGTCGGATTAGAAGCGTGCGGTACTTCGTGGGAGAAAGACGTCGCCAATCTGAAGCTCCTCATCTCCACTAGTGATGGCGGTGTTGCCGACGTCCAGCCAATCGCCTGCCTGGAGGTTACCGGAAAAAACTACGAAGCCGAAGTTTCATCTCTGTACGTCAACATGCATAAAGCTGCCGCTATTTTAAAAAATGACCAATTGTTAGAAAAACATATCCGCCACCAATTAAGCAACTATTTGCCAATTATTTCTGGCGCCCGAATGATGAAAGATTATCTCAAATTTATTTTTCCAAAACCGCAAATCCAGCCTAAAAAAGAACCGCAGATTAGGCGAATTCCTATTCAATAATCACTTCAATCTCAGCACCTAGCGAATTTAAGCGCGCTGCTAATTCCTCGTATCCGCGATTAATTGAATATACGTCGCGAAGAATCGATACGCCTGGAGCAGCAAGCATTGCCAAAAGTATCACAACGGACGGACGAAGTGCTGGCGGAGCAACAACGTCGGCTGGTTTCCATCTTGTTGGACCAGTGATATAAACACGGTGTGGATCAACCAACTCGATTTGCGCATTCAGCTTGCTTAGCTCTGTAAAGTAAATTGCTCGGTTTTCGTAACTCCAGTCGTGAACCAACGTGCGCCCCTCGGCCACCGTCGCGATAAGTCCCAAGAACGGCAAATTGTCCATATTAATTCCAGGAAACGGCAAGGCGTGAAGTTTATCCTTTGCTGCCTGGAGTTTGGAACGCTGCAATTTAATATCAACCAAACGAGTTTGCCCATTATTAGCAAAATATTCCTTGCTGAGTTCAAATTTAAGACCCATTTCCGCCAATGTCGCTAATTCAATCTCCAAGAATTCAATCGGCGCACGACGAACAGTAATTTCCGAATCCGTCACCGCAGCCGCCGCAATAAAGCTCATCGCTTCAATCGGATCTTCGCTCGGATAATAGTCCAGATTTTTACTAATTCGTTTACGACCCGTGATTTTCAAGGTTGTCGTACCAATTCCCTCAATTTTCACACCCAATTTTTTCAAGAAGAAACAGACATCTTGAACCATATAATTTGGGCTAGCATTGCGGATGATGGTAGTGTTTGGCGATAACGCCGCAGCCATAATGATATTTTCCGTCACCGTATCGCCGCGCTCCGTCAATAAAATCGTTCGATCGCCAGAATTGACATCCGTTTTCGCGTGATAATAATCAGTCTCCGCCGTGACGTTCATTCCAAAATGCCTCAAACCACTAAGATGTGGCTCAACCGTGCGCTTCCCTAAATTACAGCCGCCGGCAAACGGCAATTTGAAATCGTCATATTGATGCAGTAGCGGACCAAGGAACATAATCACAGTCCTAGTTCTCTTCGCCGCAGCAATATCCATATCTTCAAGTTTCAAGCGCGCCGGCGGCACAATCTCAAGATCACTACCGTCCAACCAGCGAGTTTTAACACCAATCGAATTCAAAACCTCGATAATTCGGTTGACTTCCTCAATTCGCGCCACTTTCCTAAGCGTCGTTTTTCCCTTATTCAACAAACTCGCACAGAGAAGACCAACTGCAGCGTTTTTACTAGTCTTAACTTGTATCTCACCAGACAATTTTTTGCCGCCAGTTACCTTAAAATTCATTTTTCCGGAATGATTTACGGTTACAATATTGTTATTAAGCACTTCACTAATTCGAGCAATCATATCAATGCTAATATTCTGACCCCCGTTTTCAATGCGATTAATAGCACTCTGAGACGTGCCAATCGCCTCAGCTAATTGCGTCTGTGTCAAACCTTGTTTTTGACGATTTTCAGCGATTAAATTGCCGATTTTTTGAAGATACTTGTCTTTTATCATGCGTAAATTATATCACTAATGATATATATAAGCAATGATATAATAAGTATTAATGGAGGTTTAGTCATGAAAGACAAGAAAATTGAAGAACTTATAAAAGCAGAAAAAAAGCGCCAAACGGACGGTCTGGAACTAATTCCTAGCGAGAATTACGTTTCGTCAGATGTGCTTCAGGCACTCGGTAGTGTTTTCACTAATAAATATTCAGAAGGCTACCCTGGTCGACGTTATTACGGCGGACAAGAAAACACCGATCAAATCGAACAGCTGGCGATTGACCGCGCTAAAAAACTTTTCAAAGCCGACCACGCCAACGTCCAGCCACATTCTGGCGCGCAAGCTAATGAGGCGGTGTACTACGCTTGGTGCGAGCCTGGCGACACTATTCTGGCTATGGATTTGGCTCACGGCGGCCATCTTACGCACGGCGCCCCGGTTACTCGTAGCGCCAGAGAATACAATTTCATTCGCTATGGTATAAAAAATATCGACACTGGCGAAATTGACTATGAAGAAATTCGTCAATTGGCACTTAAACACAAACCAAAGATCATTTTGGCAGGATTTTCGGCATATCCACGAGAGCTAGATTATGAAAAATTTGCCGAAATTGGTAATGAGGTCGGCGCTATGCTAATGGCGGATATGAGCCATATTGCGGGGCTAATCGTTAGTGGCGTTGCCAAAAATCCGTTCGACTATGGCTTTCATGTAATTACCACAACAACTCATAAAACTTTACGTGGACCACGAGGCGGACTGATTCTTAGTCGAGGAATAGTTGGCAATCCATTGAAAAAACCAGAGAAAACTCTCGAAAATTTACCTACGTTGATTGATCGAGCGGTATTCCCTGGCACGCAAGGCGGACCGCACATGCACACCATCGCTGCAAAAGCCGTAGCGTTCGGTGAAGCCTTACAGCCAGAATTCAAAGATTACGCCGAGCAAATTGTCAAAAATGCAAAAAGACTGGCGGAAGAATTGCAAAAACGCGGCTTTAAGTTAGTAACTGGCGGCACCAGCAACCATTTGATTCTGGCAGATATTCACAGCAGCTTCGGTATTGACGGCAAGGAAGCGGAAATCGCCATGGATAAAATCGGTCTGACGCTGAATGCCAATGCAATTCCAGACGATCCCCTGCCAAGGTTTAGGCCAAGCGGCATTCGCTTAGGCACGCCGGCTGTCACGACACGAGGCGCCAAAGAAGACGATATGGAAAAAATCGCGGAATGGATGAGGCAGTCAATAGATAATCGCGACAATGATGATGAGTTGACTGAACTCCGTAAAGAAGTCGTAGAATTCTGCCATACTCTACGCGATATTTAAAATTAAAGTCGTCACACAAAAAACTCCGGCGTTATGCCGGAGTTTTTTATTACATACTTAGCCGATTAACAGCCAGTACCGACTGTTCGCTCCTCTACAGTGTCCTTTGAGAAGTTGTAGTACTTAACGTGCGCACCCTTATTGCCTGAACATACTTTATACTCAATAGTGTTAGCTTCTTTAGGAGCAGTACCAGCAGTAAGAGTAGTACCGGTAGCAGGCTCATTAACTGTCTTTACATCCAGGTAGTATGGTTCGCCAGAATGAGCAGCATCTGTTAAGGCTGCCAAGTTAGCTGGGTACTTGCTCTCTGCTGTGTTGTATAGCTCAGCTTTCTTTGCAACGGCGTCAGCAGCAGATTTAGCAGCAGATGTCTTTGCCTGGTTTTGTAAACCGTTGTATGCAACCAAAGAAACAACTGTCAAAATTGCGATGATCACGATAACGATCAAAAGCTCAACTAGTGTAAAACCTTGATTTTTTATATTCTTTGTAGTCACGATAATGTGCCCCCTAAATATATTATTTTAATTTGTAATTCGATAATACTACAACGTTTTTAAAAGCGCAAGCGTTTTTTTAATATATATATCGATTCTGCGTTGGACGCAAGAATAAAGACTCTGTTGGACTAAATCTATTTTCATGCGTACCATCACCGATCTGGCCATCTGTATTTAATCCCCAACAATATGCACGCTTATTCGTCATAATTGCGCAGCCACGGTTCGCTCCAGCAGCCAAAGTAACTACGTCTTCTGACGGAGGAAGACCATTTGTGCCAACATACACCGGTCGAGGAGTTCTCGAATACGGCAGAGAGCTCGAGCCCTTATTCGCACTCTCACCCAACTGGCCAAACTCATTCGCGCCCCAGCAGTACACTTTATGCTTACCGCCAGAAAGCTCCACCAAAGCACACGAATGACCAAGCCCTACAGCAATACGCTTCGGCACCCCCGGCAAACCTGTCACTTCTTTAGGTACTGCGTAAGTTCTATAATAAGTTTCGTCGTAAGCACTAGCTCCGGATTGCCCATTACCAGCACCGCCCCAACAATACACTTTCCCTGAGGCAATTGCGCATACGTGAGTAGCTCGGGAAGACTGAGCAGTAGTAGTAGTCCCTAGATGTGTAGCCATATACGAATATCCGTCTTGAGATATATCAGTAACGTTGGATATTCCAGTGACGCGAACAGGTTGACCGTAGTTATAATGAGGAGAAAAAGCCGTACTTCCAGTCTGCCCGAATATAGCCTGTCCCCAACAATACGCAATCCCCGTATCCATAATGGCACACATAGTTTGAGATCGGCTACCACTGGTTGATAGTTTAACTGCTTTATATCCGGGTTGTAATCTCCAATATGGATCGCCTCCGGTAGCAACAGGTACTGGATCTGGAGATAAAGTCGGATGACGAGGTGCGTTATGACCTAATTCTCCCTCATAATTATTCCCCCAGCAATAAATTTTACCATCAGCAATTGCACAGGACACGTCCCCGGTACCGCCAATCGCTGTGACATTTTTACCGACAATATCCCCGCCGACTTCAACCGGAACAGCAGAATACTTATGAGCTCCATACTGTCCATTGCCCAGCTGTCCCTCTTCATTACTTCCCCAGCAATACACTCTCCTTACACCGCTAAGTTCAGTTAAGACACAACTGTGGAATTGTGCTGCAAATATATCAATAATTTTCCCATATTTCATATCACCCACTTGTTGCACTTTCACTGGAACATTAGCCTCTTTATCCTTCGTGCCATCCCCCAACGTTCCCATTTTATTCGAATTTCCCCAGCACCAAACATTATTAGACATAAGCGCACAAGTACGAAATGTACCACTAACAACACGTGCGGCATTAAGATCTGCCGGCCAAGTAACAGCCTTTTTAACAATAGCAGTATAAGTTTTTACAACGCTTCCACCACTTATAAGTTCAACTCGACCAGTCGATGAAATCTGAGCGGTGGCGGCCGACAGAGCTACACCAGACGACGCACCCTTGGTTGACGCTTCCAAATTGCCGACTTCAAACGTAGTTCGCAACCTACTATTTTCAAAAACATATTTATTACCATAAAAAGCTGTAGCACCTTTACAGTTAGTATCCGGGCGCAATGGACCAATCCCGCCAGGGACTGATCCCCATGATTGTTCAGTGCTGTTTGAATCCAAACAAGCGTTAGCATACGCCGTACCCGCCTCACCCGCTTCTTGAGCCAACTTATAATAATATTCTTCTTGAGAATAAATATACGATTGAGTAACAATTCTCATAGAGCCCGCCAGGACAGCCATAATAAAAGTACTCATCAAGACAATTAAAACTAAAGAATAGCCATTTTTTTGTCGAATCATAGATTATTTATCTTTCGTATCATTAATGTTTGCGAATCAGAAACTTGTCCACTAGGAGATTGAATTTTTAAGGTTACTTTTATACCATTTGCTGCATCTAAAACTCTTAATGACGTCGCAGGTGCACTATATTGATCAGCGACCAAAACATCTCCCTCATAATAGTCCACCTTAAATTCCGAAACGCCCGTCGCTAAAATTGAATCTTGATGAACTTTCATAGCACGACTCTTAAATTTGTTAGCATCCGTACTATTCATACAGAAATAATTAGCAGGAGCTCCTGTATACGGGTTGCCGTAAGTGTCTATCAAATCATTATACACGGTACGACGATGCAACTGGCCGTCTTTTACGAAATAAATTACTATCTTCTTATACTTTGGTTGCTGAGTTTTATTCGCCGCACAGTCAAACCTGGGAGTTCTTAAATAGACAATTTCTCGAGTATCGGAACCACGACCCATAGTAGTAGCATATTGTAACAATATCAAAGTATCCCTATTATACGTCCATACTTGGCTCGCGCCAGAAAAGCTCCTATCTTTAGCAAACGTATCATATCCGTCGTAACCGCTCACCTTAAAACGCGAAGTTTGCCTCACGTCAGTTTCAATTGCATCCATAGAATTGTGAAGACTACGATTAATATCAACTCTTGCTTTACTTATGGATGCGCTTTGGTTTGCCGAAATTAACATCTGGCTAAATACGCCGACAATCATAGCAATAATCACCATGACCATCGCCAGCTCGGCTATAGTAAACCCACTTTCTCTAAAACGCTGCGTATGTTGCATGTGTAACCTTTCTTCCACTGCCGGCGCCAGAACTTGGCAATCCATACTCTACAACAGACTCTACTTTAATTGGCATGCCAAAACTTGCCGTGCCACTTTTACATCCATATGGAGCTGATACATACACTTCCTGTCTAACCATTCCCGGCAATCCATCAACTCTACCCGTACTACTCATAATCGAATATCTGGAGCCCGGGGGTCTAGTGCTCGGAGGAGGTGCTACACACTCAAACCACGTAGGAGGAGAGTCGTTTGCATACTTACGCATATTGCTGTATGCCAAATAACTAGCCTTCGTATGCTGCACTTCTAAGACAGATATATTGCTGACCTGGGTTTGCATCATTAAAATAACTATCGAAAAAATACCAATAACAACCAAAGTAACCGCTACTTCAACTATAGTAAAGCCATCACTATTTTTCATTAATCGCGCCATATACTATCCACCTTTTTTTCTATTCCCGTCAAACGCTCTCTATAAA
>CAUTKJ010000004.1:0-23021 GCA_963539185.1 uncultured Candidatus Saccharibacteria bacterium
AGAACTTCAATACGAACCAGAAATTGCGCTTTTCGCCGAAGACGAAGGATTGAAACTGATATTGCAATTGATCTCACAAGCACCACGATGCCTCACCTCAGAAGGTTTGTTATTTATCGAGGCGGACCCCCAGCAGCACAATAGAATACTTGACGAAGCCGTGAAAAATTGTTTTGTAAAAGAGAGAGTTCTCAATTACATCCTGGTTCTACGTTTCACTGGCGCCCAAGATTAAATTACTACAGAATTTAAGAATACTAACATCACTAAGATAATTCCGACAGTAAGAATCACCGGAGCGGATATGTCTGAAAATCGAATAACTTTGTGCTTGTTGTAAGATTGGTAAGCTTTACTGGCGACGAGCGAGAATAGCAATAATATTATCGTAACCTGTGAAACGCCGCCAAATAATGACTTTCCGTAGCTATAAGTCCAATAATACGACAGCCAACCCATCTCAGCAAAGACGAGTCCCCAGATTGCCGAAAGTAAAACCGTCTGTTCTTCGTCATAACTGTGTAGGAAATGGCGCGCAGAACTATAACCGATCAAGAACATCAAAACAACAACTACAGAAACTGGCCACTCGTACGACACCACCATCAGCGCAGTTACGCCGACGAAAATAGCAATCAACGACTGCATAGCGACCTGCCAGCGCTTAGACATCGGCTTAATCACAACTAGCCAAATTGCATATAATATCGCCAAGGCTACGCGGAAATAAAACACTGACGTAGGTAGATACATCAGACCAACAACGCCAATTCCGACCGTTAAGTCAACCAAGTTAGCCTGAATGTTTGCCCACCAAAAACGCGGACGAACGGCAATTATGCGCCATTTACTCAACACAACAAGCGCTAACGCTGGAAATGGGGTCTGAAATGCTTGAGCAATAACAAGTAGTGCAGCCGCCAAGCCAATATTTAAGACATAGTAAACTAATTCGCTCCAAAACGTTCTTCGCTTAACAGTTTTCAGTAACTCCATAACTTACTCTATTATACCAAATTATGAGCCAGTTCCCACAACAACGATAAATTGTGCATCAACATTCAAATTATACTTCGAGGAATCTGATGAAACCGAGCCATACAACTCCTTAAATTTATCTTTTGTGGCAGTTTTTTCTTTACCAGCTGGCAATTGATAAACTTGGGTTTTTGCTACTTTCTCACCACCTGGGACATTGCCAACATGAACAACTTTCATTCCTAATTCTGTCAATTTGTCCGCTTCTTTCTGTGCTGCACCAGCTACGCCAGAACCATTCAATACGGCAACTGTGGCTTTTTCCTTAGATAACGGCGTTGCGTAAATCTCAGACTTTATATAAGCGCGAATGTCATCATAATCATATAATCCCGCAGCCGGCTGGACTATGCTTGCGCCACCCGCCGTGCCAGTAGTCATAAGTACGTTACCTTCCTCCACAAAACTCAATCTGTGAATATCAGACTCTTTTATCTCCGAGCCAAGGTTCATAATTGTGCGGATTTCTTTTGTGTCAATGTTTGTGCGCAAGTTTTTGCCCATGGCATCCATCAGAGACGTCACCTTACCAAAGTCAGTCAGTGTTCCCGTGGAAGTAGCCTTGTTTTTCAGCGCCATAAGCACCAATTGCTGATTTTTCTCTCGGTCAAAGTTGGATTGTTCCAATCCGTAAGTTGGTGCCACCAAACCACGCGCTCGAGAGAACCACATCGCTTTTTCGCCGTCCATTTCATGCTTACCGTTAGTTAATTGCATATAGTGACCTGTTGGACATCGTTCGCGACGTTGCTGATAATTCAACTCCTTCGCCCGACACATCCAGTCCATACTTGGGTCAAGGATTCCCCGCGGATCACGACTCTGTACATCAACAGTAACTCCGCCGACCGCATTGACGGCATCACGAATCACCGCAGTATTAATATGCGCCACGTATTGAATATCCATACCGAATATATCGCCGATGAACTTCTTAGTTTTATCCATTCGTTCAGCTTCTGCCTGCGCACTATCGCCGTTATTCACGCAGCCAAAATATTCATTGATTTTACCAGCGTAGCCAGAATTACACGCCATGCCAAATTTTACATACAAGTCACGCGGAATGCTAAACATATACGCGTCCTTCTTTGTCTGATTGACACTAAGAATCATCATTGAGTCGGTCAATGTCGCACCTGGATGGTCTGGATCGTCATCTGTTGTACCTAAAATCAGCACATTACTTCTGCCATAAGCATCCTCTTTCAGCTTCTGCTGCGAAAACAACCCTAAGATTCCGCCGTTATGGAACACCGAGTTCATCGTCTGCCATAATTTTAATAGCAGCCAGCCCGCCACAATTGCAATAATAATTCCGATAATCGCAAGAATAATCCTGGTAATTAACTTTTTCTTACGCTTCTGCTTACGCTCCTGCCGATGAGAAGGCTTGGTGTTTTCATCAATCGCCGCCAACGATTCGCTAATATTCTGCTTTAATTTATTAGCAGAAGTTGGTTGCTGAATATTCCTTGTCGCATTATTCGACACTTGCGGGTTGTCTTCGTTACTACGAGGATGCCCGAGCGTAGTCGTTTTTTTGCTAGTAATCTCCCCCAACGAAGTTCGCTGTGGTCGCTTGGCGACAAATCCGTCCATCGACTGTTTGCGTGGTTTCATATCTATTGATTATAACACACAAAACGCTTATAATTGAAACAATGGACGCTACTTTTATGGATCGTCATCCAAAATTACAAGATGGCCTGGGAATGGTCATTTTCGTTGTTGGCGTGGTGATCGGTACACTTTTATTGAACACTTTTGTATTTCAAACTTTCAATGTTGAGGGTGCCAGTATGGAAACGACGATGTACACTGGTGATCGTCTGATCGTCAATCGATTGCCCGTCACTGGTTCAAAATTGCAAAATAAAAATTACATCCCAAAGCGCGGACAAGTAATTGTGTTTAAGAATCCGAATTTTAACGCCTCGACAGGCAAAGATGAGTATATCGTTAAGCGTGTAATTGCCTTTGCTGGTGAGCGAGTTACTGTGAAAAACGGCACCGTAACTGTTTACAATACAGAGAACCCCGACGGATTTAACCCTGACACCTCAGTCAATAAAAATGAGCCAGGACAGCCTACTTCTGGAGATGTCGATACGACCGTACCAGAAGGCACAATATTCGTTATGGGCGATCACCGCCAAGGAAGCTATTCTTGCGACTCCCGAAACTGCATGGGACCAATCCCCCTTTATGACATCGTTGGGCCAGTTAGCCTACGAATATTTCCATTCAATAAAATTCGCTCGTTCTAATAAAAATTATTTTTCGAGCAATTCTCTTATTCGTTCAAATTCAAGATTATCCTTAAACTTGATACTGATCTGACCAGCTCCACGGCCGTTTGTACGAATTTTCACACCTGTTCCAAATCGCTTTGAAAGACTTTCAACAGCATCTGCGTGAGGCATATCTGCTGGGCGGCGTTTGTTCTCGATTGGACTAGCCTTCGCCTGCTTCCATAACGTCACCACTTGTTCAATTCGTCGCGCTGACCACTCCTCGCGAATAGCTCGCTCCATAATATCTTCCGCGGCGTCATCAGGCAAACCGATTAGAGGCCTTGCTTGCCCTTCATTTAATCGCCCCTCAAACAACGCCTGCTGCACAGACTTCGGCAATTTCAGTAGCCTCAACGTATTACTGACCGCACTTATAGATTTGCCGCCCAAACGCTTGCCAATTTCCTCCAGCGTCATATTGAATTGATCGCGCAATTTTTGATAAGCAGTCGCAGTTTCAAGCGCATTCAAATCATGTCGTTGCAAGTTTTCAATCAAAGAGACCTCCAGGCGATTTTGATCGCTCATACTCCTGACGATGCATGGTACCTCTGTTAAATTCGCCCTATTCGCCGCCCGCCAACGTCGCTCGCCCGCCACTATCAGATATTTATCGCCTTTTGGTGTCACGACAATTGGCTGAACTACACCATGCTCGCGCACCGATTCTGTCAACTCATTCAAAGCATTTTCATCAAAAAAGCGACGCGGCTGATCAGGATCTGGGATGACTTGATTAATAGCAATATCTCTCAAATGAGAAACTTTCACGTCCTGTTGCGCTGTCGGATCGAACGTTTCATCGATCAAATTGGTTGGAATCAATGACCCAAAACCCCTGCCTAAACCTTTTTTCATCGTTCCACCCTCTCTATAATTTCTTTCGTTAGCGCCTTATAAGCCCGAGAACCTTTTGAAAAACGATCATACGCACCAACTGGCGCGCCATGACTAGGAGCTTCAGCCAAGCGAATATTTCGCGGAATGCTATTCTTAAAAATCTTATCTGGAAAATACTTTTTAACCTCAGCATGAACTTGCCCAGATAATGTAGTTCTGGAGTCCATCATCGTCAGTAAAACACCCAATAATTCCAGAGGTGGATTAAGCCCCTTCTTTATCAATTTCATACTTTCCAAAAGCTGCCCCAACCCTTCCAGAGCGTAAAATTCCGCCTGAACTGGGAGCAGTACATAATTAGCGGCAATCATACCGTTGACCGTCAACAAACTCAAGCTCGGTGGGCTATCAATAATAATATAATCGTAATCCGTCGCCTTCTGCAAAGCCTCTCGCAAGCGAACAAACCTTCCCTGCGCCTGCGCCAACTCCACTTCCGTATTCGCCAAATGAGGTGTAGCTGGAGCGATTGATAAGTTTTTATATTCCGTCGGCAATATGATATTAGCCAGGTCAATTTGTCGCATAATCACCTCTGATATTGTTGCGCCCAAATTCTGTTTATCTATTCCAAGTCCACTGGTGGCATTGCCCTGCGGATCAAAATCCACCAACAATGTTTTCTTGCCAGCTTTTGCCAAAAAATATGCTACGTTAATTGACGTCGTTGTTTTGCCGACGCCACCTTTTTGATTTGTCACCGCAATGATTTTTGTCATTCGTTCCCCTTTTTACCTGCCTTAATTATAGCATGAGCAGAACATAAATAACAGACATCAAAAAACCGCTTCCTTTACGAAAGCGGCTCTTCAGATTATTTGATTGACGTAATTTCAATCTTCGTGTACTTCTGGCGATGACCAGTTTCTTTATGTACACGTTTCTTACTCTTGTAGCGGATAACGCGAAGCTTGTCGCCCTTAACTTCCGCTTCTACGACCTTAGCTTTAACGCTAGAGCCCTTTACAGTTGGCGTACCAACCTTAATTTTATCACCATCAATCACTAAAAGTGCGTCGAGAGTGAGTTCTTTTGTGCCTTCAGGGAGGAGATCCACCAAGAGGGACTCTTTTTCGCTGACAAGATATTGTTTGCCAGAGATTTTTACGACTGCTTTCATTTCGTTCCTTAATTATTATGAATTAACTCTAATAATTCTATCAAAAACTAGCAATAAAATCAAGTACAGTTAGCAAGTAGCGTTTTTCGCCATAGCGTTATTCGCCTTCAACCAACCACTCGGCGAGCCGCATTCCATATATTCACCCTTAGCTTCGCCAACAACAATCACGCCGCCGCCATCAATATACGCATTAATCGCGTCCGTTAACTCAAACTCGCCTCTCTTAGGGTTCGCCGGCAAAGTTCGTGCCAACTCGAAAATCTCTTTGTTCAGGACGTAAAAGCTTGAATTACTGAGGTTACTTGGAGCTTCTTCCAGTTTCGGCTTTTCAATTATTCGCACAAAATTGCCCCGATCATCAGTTTCAATAATTCCTGTTTGCGGAATAAATTCCTCTTCGACAGGATTTCCTAATAGCCCAGCCGACAATCCGCGCGATTCCACCAGCTCCGCCAAATCTGCCGCGTTCGAACCGCCGTCGCCACGCCAAAAGAATTGATCGCCCATAATCACAAAAGCCGACTCGCCCTGTTCGATAAATTCGCTCGCCAGACCAACTGGAATACTTGTGCCATAACCACCAGTTCCCGGCTGAGTTAAAAAATGTATTCGGACGTCGCGAAGTGGCGCCACCAGAGGTAATTTATCTTCTTTTCCCGCACGGCGCAGATAATCGTTCAATTGAATATTCGATCGATAATAGCTCTGCACTTGAGTGCTTTGTTCACCAACCACAAAGTAAATATCCTTCACGCCAGCGCGCACAACATCTTGCACGATATAATCAATCACTGGCCTCGTACCGACCGGCAACATACACTTTTCAATAGATTTGGTAATCGGCAACATTCGCGTGCCCCAGCCCGCGACCGGAATAATAGCTTTAGTAATCATAGTACCTCCTACATTTTCAGCTCTTTGTGAGAGTAATTATACATCATCAATCGTCAAAGCTGCCATCCTCACGAGACCAAAACTTACGAATGTCTTCTATTTCGTCAACGTCCAGCCGAATTGCCTGCGACTCCCGCTGCTCTTTAATAATTTCTTCAGCAAGTCCATCCGCCAGCGGATCAATTGGCAAAAATCCTACTTTACTACCAAATAATTTATTGAATAAATTTTGCATAACTTTTTTATTTTTATCAATTAACAATGATATATTAGCATAAGTACGGTTAAAAGTCAATAGAATATTCTCCCCGCTAAGAGGAGGATATTCTCATTTCACTTACTGCCCTTTAAGCTTTTTTCAGGGAAATTTCTACCAATTTACCCTCGATTTTGGCGTCATATTTTTCCGATTCATCAGCCGCAGAATTCAATTCCACGGCGAGCGTTTCAGCTTTAATGACGTCAGCGAAAGCGTCAATAGCTTGAGATATTTCAGGATCGTCGCTAGAAACGCTCAGTACAATTCGATCATCTATCTGCAGACCATCCTGCTTGCGCGCGCTTTGGACATGGCGAACGATTTCACGCATCAAGCCTTCGCGCTTTAGCTCAGGGGTGATTGTTAAGTCATAAACAACACTCGGTTGCGCCAACTCAGACTCTGAATCTGTAACAATTTCAACCGATTTCACGTTCAATTCATCTTTAGCGATATCAATCAAGAATTGCGCAACCTCCGCTGATGCATCCTGAGAAATAGTATTGATAAGCTTCACAGACGCCAACGGCTGACGCACCTTAATTCCCTCCGATGCGCGCTTCGACAAGCCATCATTCACCGCAGCACGCAGTGCATTCATGTCGCGTAGCATTGAACTATCTATTTCACCAGCCGGCAGCCAATCTTTAAGATGAATCGACTCGTTATCGCCCGTCAAATTATGGTACAATTCTTCCGCTAAGAATGGCGTAAACGGCGCTAGCATATAGCTGAGTCGCACCAAAACGTAATGGAGCGTGCGGTAAGCGTCATTTTTATCACCGTCATCTTCAGATTTCCAGAAGCGGCGGCGGCTGCGTCGAACATACCAGTTACTTGCATCATCTAAGAACGGCAAGATCGGCTTGGTTGCGTCCTGCAAATTATAGTTGTTAAGGCCTCGCTCGACCTCTGTTATCAATTGATGCAACCTCGACACAATCCAAATATCCAACGGATTTGTTAAATCATGAAGTGGATCTGATATATCGCCATTAAACTCCCAGCCGTCAACTTCAGCGTACATCGTGAAGAAGTCGTACATATTCCAGATCATACCAAGCTTACGCGCCACGTCCATCACATCCTTATCCGCCAAGGCAAAATTTTCGCCGTTTGTTAGCGGACTTGAAAGCATCAAGAATCGGAAGCTGTCGGCCGAAGTCTTATTCATCAACTCCATCGGATCGGTATAATTCTTTAGCTTCTTGCTCATTTTTTTACCGTCGGCAGCATTGATAAATCCAGTACAAATCAAATTCTTCCACGGAGATTTACCAAACAAAGCCACATTCACCGCCGTTAAGCTATAAAACCAGCCACGAGTTTGATCAATCGCCTCAATGATAAAGTCAGCTGGAAAACTTGCTTCAAATTTTTCCTTGTTCTCAAATGGATAATGGAACTGAGCGAACGGCATCGAGCCAGACTCAAACCAGCAGTCCAAAACTTTACCGATGTGATGCATTTCTGCGCCGTCGCACTCAAACGTAACGTCCATAACTTGCGGTAAATGATAATCGTCCAACTTGCGACCCGTAACTTCTTCAAATTCCGCAAAGCTACCAATCACCTTCACCACTTCCGTGCCATCATTTTTCACACCCTTCCACACTGGAATTGGTGTTGCCCAGTAACGGTCGCGGCTCAAATTCCAATCCGGCGCCTGCTCGATGATATTGTGGAATCGTCCAGTCCTCAGATTGTCTGGCGTCCAGCTTGTCTGCTCGTTCGCCTCCAACATTTCCTTCTTCTGACTCTGAATATCCATAAACCAACTCGGATGAGCGCGGTACATCAATTTCGTGCCACATCGATGACAATGCGGATATTCGTGGCGAATATATTCAATTTTCAGCGCCCGACCCTCTTCCAGTAAAGTCTTCGCTATCTCTTTATTTACTTCCCAGATGTTGCGACCCAGCCATCTGCCCTCCGTGTAATTCCCGTCGCCATCAACCAATGACAATACTGGTACATCATTTTTTCGGCACAATTCATAATCGTCCTCACCGTAAGCTGGCGCAATATGAACAATTCCCGTACCGTCCTCAATCGTCACAAAATCGGCGTGAAGAATCTTATGCGCAGCCGGCCCGCGATTTTCGAATAGCGGCTCAAATCTTTTACCTACCAATTCAGAGCCCTTAATCGTCTTAACGATTGAATATTCCAGCGGCTGGTGCTTTTCATCAGTCATAACTTTCTCAACACGGTCGCTCGCAACGTAAAACTTTTTATCGCCGTACGCCACCAAAGAATAATCAACATCTTGATTCACCGCCAAGACCATATTTGCTGGCAAAGTCCACGGCGTTGTCGTCCACGCAAGCAAATATTCATCCTCATCCTCCAGCTTAAAGTAGACGAACAAGCTAGGATCAGTATCCATTTGATAGCTATTTTCCATAGCCACTTCACTCTTAGAAATTGGCGTTGCATCCTTCGTGCAATAGACCAAAATCTTTTCGCCTTCGTAGATTTTACCTTCTTCGTAAAGTCTCTTGAACGCCCACCAAACAGATTCCATGTAATTATTATCCATGGTTTTATAAGCGCCCTTAAACTCGACCCAACGACCAATTCTCTCAATCGTGTCTTCCCACTCGGTGCCAGTTCGCACCATAGCCGCTCGACATTCCTTGACATAATCCGAAACGCTAATTTTTGTGCCAATCTCTTTTTTATTAGAAATGCCTAGCGTTTTTTCTACGTAAACCTCCGCTGGCAGTCCGTGACAATCCCAGCCCCAACGTCGCTCAACTCTCTGACCTTTCATCGTGTGAAATCGTCCCATCGTATCTTTCACCGTGCTAACCAACAAATGTCCGTGATGTGGCGTTCCCGTCAAAAATGGAGGACCGTCATAAAAAACCCAAGAATTATCAGCAGGACGTTGCGCGATCGACTTGTTAAATGTGTCATCCTCTTTCCATCGCTGCACCCAATCTTTCTCATATTCCGCAGCTCGACGACGTGTTCCATGTTTGAATTTCATTATATTGCCTCCTTTATTTTTTAGACCTTCGACAACTATTTTCAATTAAAAATCACCTCTTTTGACTTCGAGAATCCGCTCAGGTGTTTTATGCGGACGGTACCATCTCGATTCCAAAAGAAGTGATTCTTTCAGCTCTTTATTTGCTATTTACGCAAGCTCACGGCAGGTTCTAATCTCGACTTCATGCCAATTTCTTCCCACAGGCTTCACGGCTGATAACCGCTCATTTCACGCCAATTCAACATACGTGAAAACGCCCTACTGTTATTGTAGCGCGTTTTCATCAAAATCCCAAGAACTTTATTTAATTTCCAGACCGCCTAAAATACACTCACCCTTCAGATATAAAGTCTTTTTGGCAGAATCTTTAGGTAGGGTTTTATCATCAGTTCCGCCCAAAAATCCGCGCACTTCGTTCTCAATAATCACATCGTCTGGCAAAGTAATATTAACGCCACCGCAAAATGTAAAAATTTCAATCACAGAACCGTCTTTAATCTTTGCTTGACGCAAATCCAAATCCACGCCGCCAAATATTGCAACCAACGAACCGCCAGTATAATCACCTTTTACAGCGTCTTCTTCACCCCAAAAACAAGCAATCTTCTCATTACCTGCATTGTCTTTATTCAACTTTTTAGAACGCTTAACACCCTTAGGGCTAGTGTTGAACATCATTGCCAAACCAGCAGCAATCAAAACCACAGGCCAGAACACCTTCCAGATACTAACGTCAACTATTCCGTAAGAATTGAAGCCAATCAGAACGCCAATCGCAACCAGCAATAATCCCCAAATCCACGCCGTTTTATTTCGATAATTGAATATATTCACCAGCCCAGACAACACAAATCCTGCAGCCCAAACCGTACCCCAGAAAATATCCCAGCTAATGTTGATAATATCGAGGTTCTTCAATAGCAAAACCCCGCCGAGCGCCACGACTACAATGCTCAAAAACGCTCTAATCAGAGAACTTTTCTTCATACAACTATTCTATCACTTTTTTTATAAACTCAACGCTTTTTAAATTGAACAGTTTTTTTGTTCCGCTTTGATTTTATGATAATTATCACTATCAAAATAATGAACAAAAGTATTCCACCGCCAATCATCATTAACGCTGTAGTTGATGGCCAGAAGAACAATTCTTTTGGCTCGGCGGTTTTTGTTATTAGCTCATTTTTGTCCTGGCTAATTCCCCACTCGCCAGCCTTCTTTTTATAAGAAATCGACAGTTCTACCTTATATTTTCCGCCCCAAAACGGCGCCAAATTGCTATCAAAATTAAACTGCCGTGTTTCGTTCGCAATCATCGCGTTCACGCCACCGTTTTTATAGACAACATTTCCCATCGGGTCTTTCACGACTAACTTTACGTCAACATCAGCCGACACATTGCCAGAATTTTTTAAGGCAATTTCATACAATTGACTACTGTTAGAATTCTTAACGTTAAGCTTCTCAATCGTCACGTCGCGGTGAATATCACCAGGAACGGTTATCGCCATACGGATAGCCTGACGAGTCTGAACTTGAATGCCGCCAGCATTATTTGACGACTGTTTAACCTTTCGCTGAACAACCATACATGCATTATGCTCGCCGACATCTGCTTTGCTTGGAACATTTACCGTAAAATCAACAAGCGCGTTCTCGTTCGCACCAAGAGTCACTTCTTTCTTAGAGACAGAAATCCATTTGCCCGCACCAACTTTATCCTCCGACTTCTCCTTGCAAGTCATATCGCCAGTCGTCGTAACCGTACCGTCAACCGAATAAACTTCAATCGTTTCTTCTTTATCAGACCCGTTTTGAACATACAATTGATCGGATTTCGAAGCGCCGCCAGAAAGATTATATATGAAAATTGAGCTTGTCCTGGGATTATTCGGATCAGGATTTGCTGGTCGACCACCAATGCCATTAGCAGACACCGACATAGGCAAAATCAGCCCCGCAATCATTGCCACTCCAATAACCTTACTCCACAACGAATTCTTCATATCCCTCCTTAAAACCTATTATGCTTATTATATCAATGTCGCACATAAAAGAATAGACACTCATTAGAATGTCTATTCTCGCTTAATAATCTAAGCCTTTTTATTAAATAGCCGTGACAGTCTGAACCATTGGGAGAGTATATGTGCCAGCTGACTGAGAAGCTGGAATAGCCTGAGTCAATCCAATGCCCGTAATATAGCCAGCCCAAACTTTATCTGCACTAGCTGAGGCTGTCATTAGTCTAACTGGATTACTTCCACTAAATGCAGTCGCAGTGTTTTTTAATACACCAGTACCTGAACCAATTACTGGAGTAATTGTTCCCGCCGAAGGATTGACTGTTAATTGTCCAGTAGTGGCATTAGCATTATATTTATAAGTGTCAGATCCAGAGCTCCATACACCAGACCCTGGCTGAAGAGCATTTAGAGTCAGAGTCCAGCCATTATTTGCGGCACCCGGATTTTCAACATAAATACGATTCTGATTATCTCCAAATGTTCCAGTTGAAGTCTGCTGCGAAAACGATACGGTTTTAGCTGCCATAGAAAATGTTGGATTATTAACCACGACATTACTTGAATTACGAATGTCAGTACTCAAGACTCCAGGGTTAATTGTCTGAGATAACTTAGAATTGGCGGTAGTTGCGGCATTAGCAATAGAGGAATTCGTCATATTGTACAATCCCAATAGACCAACCACGCCTACGCTCGCAATGATTAATAATGCTAATTTTTTCATTTTTTCTCCTTACTTAATGGATTTAATTTATTATGCTAATAATTACTGTGGTTATTTTTTCATTCATCCCTCTTTTTCTGTTTTTTAACAATAAATAACATAATGAACGCCGCAACAATTACACCAATGCCAGCAGCCATAATCGTCCATAAATTAATTCCCGTATTAGCCAAAGCACTACTTATCTCTTTAACAATCTTTGGAATAACAATAACATCTTCAATGGTCTTTTTCGGAGTCGTAAATGAAAAATCAGCAAACCTCACTACTTCCGGAGATGTTGCATTAGCCTTCAGTTTAGTTGTAACGCGACCGTTATAAGTGTGTTCTGGAGCTGGCGTCATAAAATTATCACCTGGATGATTATTCTGCCAATTTGAAAAATCCAACACCCATATATTTCCGTTAACTTTAAGCTCGCTATCCCGCCCTAAAACAAAAGTCCTACCACCAAACTCAACCTTCAAATCGTGCTGGCCCGTCGCGGGATTAGCTACCGTATGTACCGCGTCATAAACGCCATGCACCAGCAGATCTTTCCCATTTACCAAATCAAACTTAGAGAATTTTGGCGGAAAAATCGGACAAATTGACTCATTCATCTGACCACCCGTTTCCAGGGAATCATGAGCACAATCAGTAATCACTTGCGACAAATTAGAATTAGCCGACGAGTTCGCAAAAGCCGAATAAGGACTACTCAAAGTAGCTAGTAATGTTATGACGATGAATAATTTTTTTACTCTATTTTTCATACTCAACCCTATTGCGCTGTTACCGTTAATGTCATTGGCAATTCATAAGTTCCTGGTTTTTGATATGCTGGAATAGTCTGGTTTAATCGAACGTTCTGTAGCAAAAATGCGCACCCCAATTGACCAGTTGATCCACTGCTGCTCATCAATGTAACGCCGTTAGCCGTAGCAGTCCCCACCTTAAATTGAGAATCAACGCCCTTTGATATTCCTGATATCTGGCAAGTTGACCCGCTCAATGAATTACCCGAAGCTAAGACAGATGATGTGCCAAAATTGACAGACAGAAATCCCTGATCGCCATTAGTGCCGTTGAACATATACGATTCTGTACCAGCAGTTCGCTTCCATTTGGCGGTCGCGCCGTCAGATGCCGACAACACAACGCTCCACCCAGAGATGGTCTGTGTATTCGTCACTTCAATTTGCTTCGAGCTTGAGTTGGACAAGAAAGCGCTGGTGGCTACGCTGCTATTGCTCATAATTGAGTTGTCAAACTTCGTACCAGTATCTGTAATTGTGGCGCCAGCATTATCCCTAAAACGAATGTCTAACGACCCAGGGGCGGTCTTAAATTCTGGATACATTGTGTAGCTATCAATACTAGATCCAGGAGCGACAGTCGTGTCGGTTGCTACGCGGACGCAATAACTTTCATTCCTATCAAGCCCTTTATCAACAAGCGCCAGATCCCACACACCCACTTCGCCAGCAGATATTTTTTGCGCATTTGTGAACGTTCCAGCCACTCCGCTTTTTCTCACCAGACTTTGAGGTCGAGAAGCGATAGCTCCTGACGGCAATTCTGGATCAGACGAGTTGCTATTGATATTAGTGCCATCAGCAGGACCACTCGCAGAATAAGCAAGTTTTGACGTTCCGGTCACGACTTGCCAATCTGAACTACTTACAGCCGAACAAGTTGCCGCGCTGCCCTTTTTTGCATATTCGACGCGCAGCTTCATTGACGAGGATTCAACGGCTCCTCCTGGAGGCACAATTAACGTAGGGCGCGTAACAGGACTGTTGCTCGACTGGCCATTCCCTACCTGACCCTTGTTATTATTACCCCAACAATACATCTCGCCCGTACGTAAAGCGCATAAAAAGTCTTTGCCTACATACATAGAAGTTTCACCAGAACTCGTAAATGGAACATTCACTTTTACGGGAGCGGGCAAAAATCCTGTAGCAGCCCCACTACCCATTTGACCATTAGAATTATCACCCCAGCAATAAATTTCGCCAGTACTCAGTACTACACACGTGAATTCACCGCCAGCGTAAACATTTTTAATAGTCTTCCCTCCAGAAAGGACACTACTGCCAAAAGGAACTCTTGAAGCAATATTTCTATAACCCATCGCTGTAACACCCAACTGACCCTTGTCATTTTTTCCCCAACAATATACTTCCTGACCACCAGAAATAACAGCACAAGCATGTGAATCACCAGCAGATATTGACTCAACTTTTTTTCCATTAAAACCTTTGACTGCAGTAGGATATTGAGTTCTACCACCAGCAAGTCCTACTCCAGTCCTCCCCTTATCATTAGACCCCCAGCAGAATGCTGTGCCTTCAACCGTCGAAGCGCACGTAAATTTATCTCCTGCAACAACCTGCTTAACCGATTCTGTCCCAAAGTTACTCATATTAACCGCTGTTGGCGTGGTTGAGGCTAAGAAAACATCACGACCCAATTCTCCATTTATACCTCTGCCCCAACAGTATAATTTTCTCTCCGAGTTAAGCGAACAAGTATGCTCATTACCCGCCGCAATCTGAGAGACAACCGTGGTCGCGAATTCTCTAACTGGATATGGAGCATTTTTCTGAACTATACCACTATTCCCTAATCTTCCAGCTTTGCCATAGCCCCAACAATAATCTTTATCGTCAGAAGCGATTGCACAAGTGTGATAATAACCAGTGGTAATCTGTTTGATAGTTTTCCCATTGAGAACGTCTTGTATATATACAGGCACTGGGGTTGTTGATGAATTAGTTGAATTAGTACCAAGAACTCCATACTGACCATTGCCCCAACAATAAACACTATCATCCGACATAATGGCGCAGTTATGCTCATACCCGCTTCCGTATTCAGCTAATTTTTTAAAATATGCACTCTTATTTTGAAGGCCAACCCTCAACCGAAAATCAGCGCCTACTTTTGGTAACGTGGCAGCGGTGTTGGTATTTGCAAGCGGACTACCTGGATTAATACCATTGGACGATTCGTATAATCGATAAGAAACTTGCCCCACTTCAATCTGCTTGCCACCACTAGGAATAGTTGCACGACTTTGCTGAGGGCTCAAAAACATAAATCCTAAAGCTACGCTAACGACAATAAAACCGCCAAGGATAAAAAATCTCTTGGCTTTACGGTCTTTTATTATTGATAACGTTCTATTATGTTCCATAGTGGTGGTATAGATTGAGCATAAATATACATCATAAATATACCATAAGCATTTTACATAAAGCAAGCAAAACTAGAACAATTGACTGCCGAATTTGGCGATTATCGCGATAATTACCGCGACGACCAGCGATACCACAACAAGCGCATCATATCCGCCGCCAACAATCTTCTGCACACAACGACAAGAGATATTTTTCTGCAAAACATTATAGCGCGTCAAACCGAACATGATCATCAGCATACCAAGGTCCAAGGTCAAACACCACGGACAAAGCACACCAATTTCGACGTAGCTCATATAAAACATCCAAATAGCAAATATCATTCCGATGATAGCACCAGCCTGCGCCGCCTGCATAAACCACTTCGGGAACTTTGCTCCCGCCAACAATGCCACTGCAATTGTTACCATAACAGGCAAAGTCATCACGCCGATGAAACTATTTGGGAATCCTAAAATAGCCGCTGACCAATGATTCGCCACTGCCGAACAGCTCAGAGCCGAGCTAAAATCGCAACTTAATACAGCATGAGAGTTTTTTGCTAATTCTAGAGATTCAATAGACAGTACGAATGATGCCAATAGCCCTAATCCACTACCGACAAGCATTATAAACGCCGCCAAATTTTGCTTTTTCAAATCTTCGTGAAATAGCCAGTTTTTGATTTTATTAAACATAAAAACTCACTTCGCTAATTGTTGGTAGTGGCAGGCCGCGCCAAAGATTTTGCAATTGACCACTGTCACTCAGCGCGATAATTGTTGGATACTCCACAATATCATACACTTCGCAAAAATTATTACCTTCTGCAGAATCAGGACTCATCTCCTCTAAAACCTGACCAGTTTGTCGGCTAAAATCACGCAAAAAGTCTGAAACTTGGCGCGCATAATCGCTTTCCGAACGATAAATCACAACTACTCGCATTACAATTCCCGCTCGCCCTTACTGCGTCGCTTCGCTAAAATCTCCACAAAATCGTCCAACGTCTTAAACTCATAAAAAACACTAGCAAAACGAACATACGCCACTTCGTTGCGTTTTTCTAGCTCATCCAAAACTTGATCGCCAATCTGTTTTGACGTAACTTCCGATTCGCCCAGTGCATATAAAGAGTCTTCAACCGCCGTAATGATATTATCGACTTCCTCGTCAGACTTAAAGAATTTTCCAACCGAACGGCGCGTCGAATTTGCCAATTTCACTCGGTCAAACAGCTCGCGATCGCCATTTTTCTTTATCACCGCTAGGTTTGGTTTTTCAACTCGCTCATACGTAGTAAATCGCTTGCCATCTGGAGTTTCTCTGCGACGTCGAATTGCGGCACCGTCAGAAACTTCGCGTGATTCAATAACGCGACTATTGCCGATATTAAACACCATTTTATCTACTCCTTGTTCTTCTTTCGTCGCCTCAGAAATGCCGGCGTATCATCCTCATCATCGTCAGCTTCAACGGTTGGATTTTCCCAAATATTAGTCTCTGGCTCAGCCGCAAAACTTTCGGCAGATTCTTCCTTATCCAACTCTAGGTCAATATTTTTAACCATTTCGTCATCAACTTCTGTTTCGGCAGGCTTCGTGTCGTCGCCTACAGTCAAGCTAACTTCCTGCTGGCGGAATGTATCGCTATCAAATCCTGTCGCAATCACCGTAATAACCAGCTCGTCTTCCATTTCCGGCTTCAAAGTCGCACCAAAAATAATGTTGGCATTTGGACTAACAGCGCTAGTAATAATTTCTGCGGCTTCCTGGATTTCCGCCATACTCATATCGTAGCCACCAGTTACATTGAATAGCACACCCTTGGCGCCATCAATCGAGACTTCAATTAGCGGACTTTCAATAGCTTGTTGCGCCGCCTGAACCGCTCGGTCATCACCGCTCGCTCGCCCAATTCCCATCAATGCTGAACCAGCATTGCTCATAATCGCCTTAACATCGGCAAAGTCAAGGTTAATCAAACCATGCTCAGTAATCAGTTCAGAAATACCTTGAACACCCTGCCTTAGAACGTCATCGGCAATCTTAAATGTTTCTAGTAGCGGCGTTCGGCGATCAATAGTTTGCAATAATCTGTCATTCGGAATTGTAATCAAAGTATCAACCTCGCGTCCCAAGTGAGAAATCGCCCAATCCGCGTTAACTCGACGCTTTTCGCCCTCAAAGCTAAACGGTCGAGTTGCCACGCCAACTACCAAAATACCAAGCTCGCGTGCCACTTCTGCCACAACATAACCAGCACCAGAACCAGTTCCGCCACCAGCACCAATTGTTACGAATACCATATCTGCGCCCTCTAAGGCCTCTCTAATTTCATCACGAGATTCATTAGCTGCAGCCTCACCAACAGTAGGGTCAGCACCAGCACCCAAGCCATTAGTTGCGTCACGACCAAGATGAATTTTTATGTCAGCTTTAGAATTATGCAACGCCTGGGCGTCCGTATTCATAGCAATGAACTGAACGCCAGTTAGACCAGCATCTTTCATTCGGTTAATAGCTGAGCCACCAGCACCGCCGACACCGACGACTTTTATGCTGGCAAATGTTTGAACTTCACTTGGTTGTATTTGCGGCATATATTCCCTCTCTTAATCCTTACATAAAGTATATCATTTATTTAAATCTAGCGAAAATATTTTTAAGTAAACCGCCAGCTTTTTTAGTGACATCATTTGCGCCAACTATCGGTTTTACCTGCTGCGAAATACCCATAGAATCAATCAACATCAGACCAACCGCAGCCGAAAATTCCGCGCCTTTCACTTCATCACTAACTCCGCTATAGCCAGCCGGAACACCCAAGCGTGCCGCCACACTCAATTGATCTTTCGTAAACTCCACCATACCCTTGACTTTCGCCGCACCACCAACCAGCACAACGCCGCTCGGCAGTTTTCCTAATCGTCCAGCTCGCTTCAGTTCTTTAGCAATTGCTTCAAAAATCTCTTCATATCGCGCTTGAACAATCTCGTCAATTTCTTCTTGGTTAAACTTATACGTCTGCTTTTCAACCTTCGTTTCAACTTCACCCAAAGTCTCACCGCCAAATCTCGCATGCGCCAATTTCACAACTTCCGCAATTTCCGGATCCGTCCTAAGCCCAATAGCCAAATCGTTCGTTACATTCTGACCGCCCATTGGGATAACCGCCAAGTGTTGCAAATCGCCCTCTTCGTAAATAGCAATTCCCGTAGTTGCCGCGCCAAAATCAATCACCGCAACGCCATTTTCACGCTGACTTTCCGTAAGGACGGATTGGGCTGCCGCCAAAACCGACGGAACAACAGATACAGCCTCAACCTTAGCCATTTCCGCCGACTTCTGTAAATTAGTAATGTGCGGGACCAAACCAGACACGACATTCGCTCTAATTTCCAAACGCGCGCCAGTCATACCAATTGGGTCTTTAATATTATCCTGACCATCCAGTCTATACGCGTGCGCAATAATATCTAAAATCTCTCTATTCTGCGGCACTTTTCCAGTTGTAGCAACTTCCTCCAGCCTCAATATATCATCAGTCGTAACTTCATTATTAACAGTTCCAACGGTAATCATTCCGTCGGCTTTCGTACTCAATAAATGAGATCCGTTAATACTCAACGTAGCTGCGTTAATCTGATGACCGCTCATTCGCTCAGCTGGCTCCAAGGCCTTATCAATAGCTTCGGCTGGGCCACTCAAATTCGTTACGGTTCCCTTTCGCATTCCGCTATTCGGTGCTTCACCGACGCCAACAATTTTTGGCGCGCCATTTTCTGCGTCAATATAACCAACGACACAGCGCACGTTTTTCGTGCCAATATCAATTCCTACCACATATCGAGATTGCTCCTGCATAAGCTCTATTATACAGGTTATGCCTATAATTTGGCAAGCGAATTACCTTGTTGCTGCCAAAAAATATTTCTGTTACAATATCCTCACAATGAAAAACATAAACGGTTTTACTCTTGTCGAGCTTATTATAGACATTTGCGTTATCGGTATTCTTACGGGAATTGCCACTATATCATATTCTAAGTTCAGAGAGAACGCGTATGACGCGGCTGCAAAAGAGACATTGCATCAAGTTGAAACTGCTTTTAAATCATACGTAGCCGGTGGAAATAAAGTCCCTTTAAGGCATTATAAACCGCTTGGATTCTATGATAGTCCTGGTGGAGGATATACTGATTTAGGCGTAAGAGTGTTTGACGGCGGCGGTATTGGTCGCGCTATGCATCAGGCCAATTACCTTCCAGACAACTTATTAAATACCCTAAAAAATGGCCCAACAAAAGACACTTCGCTAAAAAATAATATTGGATACAGAGAGTGTGGCAAAAATAAAGTATTTTTCTACATTGAAGTATATAATGACGGAATCGAGCAAAAACAGATGCGCAAAAAGATGGACGATCTAAAATGCAGTGAAAAAACAGATCTAGATTGGCAGGCTGAGCACGGCGTAACTCGTTATGCTGGCGGATGGGGTGGCGGTGATCTTACCACCCGTCCCCGATATATAGTTGCCGAGATAGATTTCGATAACGAATCGCTAGATTCAGATTAATAATTAAAGCTTCGTCAGAATTTCAGCGCCAGTTTCGGTAATCAATACCGTATGTTCAAAATGTGCGCCCAGACTGCCGTCTTTCATACTAATTGTCCAGCCGTCGCTGTCGGTGATAATTTTCTCACCACCCAAGCTTGCCATCGGTTCAATTGCAATTGTGTCGCCAGCGTGCAACATCGGACCAGTTCCTCGCCTGCCGTAATTCGGAATTTCTGGCTCCATATGCATACTCAGCCCCACGCCATGACCAACTAGTTCACGGATTATACCAAGTTTAGCCTTCTTCAACACAGCTTCCACTCCCGCTGAAATATCGCCAACTCGCGTTCCATCGCCAGTTATCGCGTCAATTCCCGCATATAAACTCTGTTCTGTTGCATGCAATAAATGTTTCTTCGCACCCTTAGGCTCTTCATCGACAACCATAGTAAAAGCGCTATCCGTCTTCATTCCACGATAGCCAATTACCAAGTCGAAACTGACCACGTCACCCTTTTCAAAAACATATTCGGTCGGGAAAGAGTGCACCAATTGCTCGTTCGTTGATATACAAATCACTCCCGGAAACTTCACTTCGTCCGTAAGATAAGTCGCCTCTGCGCCAAAATCTTTAATTCGCTTGGCTACAAAATCATTAGCGTCCAACTCACTCATTCCAGCCGTTACAGATTTTTTCAATTCATCATAAATTGTCGCAAGCATTTTACCGCACTCGCGCATATCTTTCATCTGTTGCGGCGTTTTTTCTCCAGTAATTAATCGACTCATTTTACGCCCTCAACGATGCCACGACTAACCAATTCTTTCTCAATTTCATCATGAACTTGCCCGACAGTTCCAACGCCGCTCATATGTACAATTGGAACACCATTGTCATTCAAATAATTCAACATCGGGTAAATTTCACCTCGATAAATACTAAGTCGCTTGTCGATTGCTTCAGGCGTGTCGTCAACTCGACCGCGAACCCTCAAACGCTCCAGAATTTCATCGCGCGGAACTTCCAGCACAATCACCAACTTAACGTCTTTTCCATGATGTGAACGCGACTCAATCAGCCATTTAGCCTGTTCTAATTGCCTTGGATAGCCGTCCAGAATTACGCCATTAATATCTTTAGCTTTATTAAGAGCCTCGCCCATCAAACCGTTGATAGTTTCTACTGGCACCAGTTCGCCAGACTGCATGCGATGAATCAATTCGCCATCGTGAGTATCGCGTAACAGCTGCCCAGCACTAAGCCAACGCCAACCGTGACGCGCCGCTAAAATCTGACCCTGCACACTCTTACCAGCACCCGCCGGCCCAAAAAATACAATCATTTTTCCTCCTATTTTGTGAGTTTTTCTTTAACAATTTTTGCCACCAACGCACCATCCGCAGCATTGCCAGCCTTACTTTTTACCGCGCCAATAACTTGTCCCATTTTCTGAATTGAGACATCGTCCATACCCGCAATAACTTCTTCTACAATCTTCGAGATTTCCGCCTCACCAAGTTGCTCTGGCAAAAATTCTCGTAAAATTTCCGCTTCTTTTTCTTCAGGTTCCGCCAACTCCGCACGGTCATTCTTTCGATATAAATCCGCACTTTCGACACGCTTTTTCACTTCTCGAGCAACGACTTTTTCAATTTCAGCATCATCCAAGCCGTCTTCTCGCTTGTCCAAAGAAACTTCTTCGTTTAAGATTGCTGCCTTTAGATTACGCAAAACATCACCACGAAAACGATCGCCGCTCAATAGAGCGGCTTTCATTTCACTAGTAATGCGCTCTTTTAGCGCAGACATTAACGCACCCCTAGGCGCATTTTTGCCGTTTTTTCAGCTCGTCGCTCGCGGCGAATAATAGCTTTTTTACGACGCTCGGTCTTTGAAATTGGTTTTTCAAAACGCATAACGCTCTTAGCGCGAGCCAAAACACCGCTTTGCAAAACCCTGCGGTTGAAACGACGAATGATATTTTCGTTCGCTTCCTTCTGATCTTTACGTGTTACTTGTACCATACTGCAAACATTATAACAGATAAGAAAGTATTTGCCAACTAGATTATCCCTTCACCTTCTTTGACGTGAGATTTAATACCTCACCATCAGGAGTAAACGTAATAGTATAAGTGGTCACATCAGCCCGTATATGCCTATTACAGTCAAATCTGTATTCTGTAACAGGGATCTTGGCAGTATACGTACCATCATCATTTTCAGAAATTTTAACTTTGGCAAGGTCACAAGGAATATTTTCTGGCAAAGTCGAATCGCCAGGAACTTCTCCATTCGCATCACTGGATAAAGACAATTGAACGCCATTATTTATCTCATACATTACGTCCTTTAGGGAAATTAAGTGACCAGCAGCTTCTACCAAAGAACTCAAGCTAGAAGCTTCATTCAAATGTTCAGCGAATTCCTTATGTTTACCCGCTACGTCATCATACTCTTCTTTAAGATCCGCTAAGGCTTTGCCAGGCAGCTCCGAGCGTGTATCTTCGTGATAATTAGTCAGTAACTTTAGCGCTACCCTCCCCAGGCTAGTATGTGTATCTTTCTGATATATAATTTCACTGCCGCTATTAGAAAACTCCATATTACCAAACCTCCCAAAAAATCCTTCCTTCCACCCAAAAATATTAATACACTCTAATAATATATTTACTCTATACGGAACGCAACTATTACGCCTAAGCCAAATACAACAATCGCCCTTCAACCGACTTCATTCCCTGCCACTCATTTATGGTTGGCTGAAACCATGCAGACGCCACATCTCCCGCCTCTCGGAAAAATTCTTCTGGCGCATTAAAAGCCAGCATCTGCAACGCAACGTCATTCTTATCGCGCAAGGTCAATTTCACATGTTGCCCATCCGCACCCATTCTCCTCACGCTCAAAACCGTCGCTTTGGTTATCTTCAATATAGGCTCCGCGTTACCATTGCCAAACGGCTCCATCTTTGCCAAATTATCAATCAGCTCCTCATTAATTTCCGAAAAATCGTCAATCTCAACAT
>CAUTKJ010000005.1:0-19448 GCA_963539185.1 uncultured Candidatus Saccharibacteria bacterium
GTAAATTTTCAGCTATTTTTCAGAATTAGATGTTGTAATAGGATTGTTGATTGGCAAAATTGCCGATCCGAAAGGGGAAGTATGAGTACAACATTTTTAAGCAAAAAAGGATTTAAGGAGCTGCAAAAGGAAATTTCTGGGCTAGAGATTTCAGAGAAAGCGCTTACGTTGGAATTGAAGGAAATTGGGCGCGCCAAATCGCGTGATGACAAATTACGCCGCAATGATGTAATTACGCAACTGGAAAATATTCAATCAAAAATCTTTATGAAGAAGGATATTTTACGTCACGCTAAGCCGCTACCAAGGAAACGCGATCGATTGAAAATTGCTATTGGCTCAGTCGTGGATTTGGTGGATCAGCAAGGAAAAATCTTCCGCTATACGCTAGTTCATAGCCTGGAAGCAAACCCTCTGGACGGGCGAATTTCCGTGGATAGCCCGCTGGGAAAAAGCCTACTGAACCACAAGAAATCCGAAACTGTTTCCTGGAAAAATGGCTTGGTGACCAAGCAGCTACAGGTTGTTAACATTAGCTAATCCGAATTGTCCACCACGACAGTTTAGCTCTCACTAGCGAGTGGGAGCTTTTTTATTTTAATAGCATTTTATTCCGTTTCTGAAATTTAATATAAAAACAAAAAATCGCCCAAAAGAGCGATAATCCATGCATGTCCAAATTTGACTCACTTTTACGAGTTTGCTCGAACCTATTTTAGCAAAAACAAATGATTTTTCTAGGTTGTCTTTTGTGGCCGCCTCGACCCGGCCACAAAAGCATGACTCGCGCTTAATACCTTTTGGGCATTGCTTTTGACAAAAATATTTGTTTAATTTACGTAAAAACATAAAAGTTATGCTATTATATAAATATGGATGATGCGTATTTTGGAAATAAAAAGATTTGCATAACTCAACGGCGATATCTTGGCTCTAAAACTAAGCTTCTTTATTTTATAGACAGTATTCTCGAAACAGAAAAAATAGAGTTTAACTCTTTTGCTGATATATTCGCAGGAACTGGCGCAGTTGCCAACCACTTCTATAATCGCTCAAATATTATCATCAATGACATTCTAGACTCAAACTCACACATTTACCTTGCCTATTTTGGCAAAGAAGAGATCAGGGAGAAGAAACTAAAAGAATACCTCAAGCACTACAATAGTATAGATGTAAAGAAATATGATGACAATTATTTTTCTAAAAACTTTTCAAACACATACTTTGATAAAGAAAACTCCAAAAAAATAGGCATTATTAGAGATGATATTGAAAAACTATTTGAAGAAAAAATAATTACTAACAGAGAAAAATCATATCTTTTAACATCTTTGATTTATGCACTTGATAGAATAGCAAACACAGTCGGTCATTATGATGCATATAGAAAAATTGCTATCCCTAGAAAAAAACTGTTTTTACTTCCGCTAGACATAACAAACTCTAAATATACTGCGGAAATATATAAAGATGATGCAAATAACCTAGTTAAAAGGATAAAAGCAGATGTCGTTTACATAGACCCGCCATATAATTCTAGACAATATTCAGATTCCTACCATTTACTAGAAAACATTGCCACTTGGAAAAAAGAGAAAGTTTTTGGTGTTGCCAAAAAAATTGATCGTTCACATATTAAGAGTAAATACAACATGAAATCAGCCGGCGTCGCTTTCGGTGATTTGATAGACAATATTAACGCAAAATATATCCTAGTGTCATATAATGACATGGGAACTTCGGGCAACGCCCGGTCCCAATCTCGCATAAGCGACCACGAAATCTTGTCCGCCCTGAAGCGACGTGGAGAAGTGCAAATTTATGAAACTGCCTTTAAACAGTTTACCACTGGAAAGTCTAGCAAAAATGATTTAAAAGAACGAATATTTTTATGCAAAGTAGATGTTGCCACAAAGACGAGCAAGAAAATAGTTGCTTCAAAAAATAACCCAGTTCAAAGTGGTTTTGTGAAATCGCCATTAAATTATACTGGCGGAAAGCATAAGTTATTACCTCAACTTACAAAGCTATTTCCAAAAGATATAGATACTTTTTATGATGTATTTGCTGGTGGAGCAAATGTTGGAATAAACGCCAAAGCAAAAAATATAGTTTGTTTAGAAAAAAATAAATATGTAGTTAACCTCCTAAAGCTCATTCAAAATAATAATTTTGAGGACTTAAATCAAAGAATCGTAGATATTGTTAAAATGTTTAATTTAAGCCAAAGCTATATAAAGGGCTACGATTTTTATGGCGCTAATAGCTCATCAGGATTGGGTCAATATAACAAAGAGGCTTTTTTAAAACTACGAGACGAGTTTAACAAAAACAAGACAAGAATTGATTTACTCTTGGTGCTTGTTCTCTACTCTTTTAACAATCAAATCAGATTTAATTTAAAGGGCGATTTCAATTTACCGGTTGGTAAAAGAGATTATAATGGCAGTTCACGAAAAAATATTGCTTCATTTAACCAAATATCTAACGAAAAGAAAATTAAATTTAAGGTTTGCGATTTTAGGGATGTTGAAGAGATAGATATTTCCAAAAAAGACTTTATATATTTAGACCCACCGTATTTGCTTGGTCTGGCTAGCTATAACGAGTCTGGCGGATGGACTGAAAAGGATGAAAAGGATCTATATGATTTGTTGACATCACTTCATAAAAAGGGTGCTCGTTTCGCATTATCAAACGTTCTGACACATAAAGGCGAAACAAATGAAATAATGAAAGAATGGGCAGAAAGAAACAGCTTTCAAGTTAACAAGCTTAATTACAATTACAAAAACTCAAATTATCAATCAACCGCAAAAAACAGTCAAACAATAGAGGTTCTCATTACAAACTACTGATTTTTATAATATAATAAGTACATGTTAAAAGCATGGTCAATTACAACGACTGTCAGAAATCCAGAGCGTCTGCGTGATTTTCTTGTTGCTCTGAAACCACTTGAAAACCAGTCATGGGATAATGTTAATCAAGAAAATTATCAAAAGCTTCTAATTAAAAATCGTTTATACGGTTTTGGTAGTACTCAATTTTATAATGGACTGACATCGAATATCATAAATATTATAAATGACACTGATAACGAGATTGATGACAATATCATAGACGAAATAATTAGATTAAAGAATTATACTGACTTCGCTATGCGGGGTCGACAGTCAATAAATCCACTAACAAAGTTCGGTTTTGTAATCATAGATGACGGAAAAGTTAAAATAACAGAATTGGGAAAGAAACTTATAGCCAGCGAGAAAGACACTGGCGATGTATTTTTGAAATCATTTATTAAATGGCAAATACCAAACCCAGCGAGTAATGATTTTGCCGATAATGACGACTATAGCGTGGTGCCTTTTGTGGCAATACTTAGGCTAATAAGCGAGGTCAATAAAATTGAAGCCGAGCGAGGAAATAATCCGGTCGGTATCAGTAAGCGAGAATTTTCACTTTTCGCTCCATCGTTAGTTCAATATTCTGAGATTGAGAGTTACGCGAAAAAGATAGTTGATTTAAGAGATTTGCAAAAAGGAAAAACAAAACAAGAACGCGAAGAAGTGCGTAATAATTATCGTGAGCAATTTGCAGTAAACTTTCTTGGCACAAACGACCAATCTAAAATCAGTAAATTACTAAAAAATCTACAAGATTATGGTGATAATGCCATCAGATATTTTCGCCTGACAAAGTTCATTCGTATTCGTGGTAATGGTTTTTATATTGATTTAGAGCCGAGTCGCCATACCGAAATTGAAGCACTGTTTGAAAGTGAGTTTTACAAGCCGAGACATTTTACTTGCAGAGATGAATATATATCATATATGACAGATGATAGTCTGCCGGTCTTGCCTTGGCATACTAAAGAAAAATTATCTAAAATCGCCGATGAAATACATGACGATGTTGTTAGGTTGCAGAATAATCTTAATTTACCAATTGAAAGTAAAAAAGATACCGCGCCAATGTCTGAGAGCCATTTATTGACTTATATAGACGATTTGCGAGAATCGCGTAAATTATTGCAAGAAAAAGATAACCATATTAAATCTCAACCAGTTGAATCAATATCTCAATATATAGAGCAGTTGGAAAAAATATTTGACCTTGAAAATCGCGCGTTAATGCTTGAGTATCTTTCGACAATGGGACTTCACGCACTCAACGACGCAAAGGAAATTAGGCCAAATTATCCAGTTGGTGACGATAACAATCCGACATCAACCGCTCCCGGTGGCATGGCTGATATTGAGTGTTTTTATGATAGTTTCAGTATGATTTGCGAGGTTACTATGTTGAGTGGTCGTGATCAATGGTTTAATGAGGGGCAACCGGTTATGCGACATTTGAGAGATTTCGAGAACTCACATGGCAATGCATACTGCGTTTTTATTGCCCCAGCAATTCATACAGATAGCGCCGAAACGTTTCATATAGCAAACACTATTGGTTACAAAGGAAGTAAACAAAAAATTGCCCCTCTTACAATAAAACAATTCGTTGAATTATTGAAGACGCTAAGGAAAATGCGTGAGGCCAACAAAAATTTCACGCATAACAACCTAAAAAGTTTAGTTAGCGATATCGCTGAAAGTGCAAGTAGCATTAGTAATTCTGATGACTGGGTAGCTAATACGCAAAACATTATTAACTCTTGGTCTGCCGGCTTAGTAAATTAAACAAATATTTTTGTCAAAAGCAATGCCCAAAAGGTATTAAGCGCGAGTCATGCTTTTGTGGCCGGGTCGAGGCGGCCACAAAAGACAACCTAGAAAAATCATTTGTTTTTGCTAAAATAGGTTCGAGCAAACTCGTAAAAGTGAGTCAAAACTTAACAGACAAAAAATCGCCCAAAAGAGCGATAATTTACATCTGTTCAAATTTTGGCTGGGACGGCAGGATTCGAACCTGCGAATGCTGGGACCAAAACCCAGTGCCTTACCACTTGGCGACGTCCCACTATTGCCAGGACAATGACGATTATAGCACGCTAGTCAGAAAAAATCCACACATCCTGATATAATATAACCTAATGAGAAAGCAAATTTTTGAGACTTTAAGATTGGAAAAAATCGTTGGCGGCGGGCAAGCCATCGGGACACTTGACGACGGCCGCAAAGCGTTCGTCTGGGGAGGGCTGCCGAAAGAACTTGTAACGATTCGCGTGACAAAGAAAAAATCGCACTTCGTCGAGGGAATAGTGACGGAAATTATTGAGGAAAGTCCAGAGCGAATTACGCCGAAGGATGAAAATAGCTATTTAAGCACCAGTCCTTGGCAAATAATGCCGATGTCCAGCGAGCAATCACACAAAGCGCTGCTAATCGAAGAGGCTTTTTTGCTTCACAACATCACATTGCCTGGGAAAATTGAGATATTTTCTGACGGCGTAGAATTTAATTATCGCAATAAAGTCGAGTTCAGTTGGTTCGGCGACAAAACGGACGACGACGAAAAAGAAACTTTAGACTTGGCTTTTTTCAAACGTGGCGGCAAGGGAAAAGTCGTCGTCGACGGAACCAGCTTGGCGCACCCGAGCATAAATAAATTGGCAATTGAAATCCGCGACCTATTACGAACAAAACCAATCGTCGCGCGCCAATTAAAAACACTCCTGATTCGCTCAGACCAACAGGGAAACACCGTCTGGCAATTGTACGTAAAAGATAAGATAGAAAATCTGATTTCCGACGATGAAGCCAAATTATTATCAGCAGCGGGCGGCGAAATAATTTATTCCAACCCCAAAAGCCCAGCCAGCAGAATCACCGAACGCTTGAACAAATTCGGCGACACGACACTGAGCGACACGATTTTAGGCGTCGCCTTCAACTACGCCTGCGAAGGATTTTTCCAAGTCAACATTCCCGTCTACGAAAAAGCCCTGAGCGATATGAAGACGTGGATTAATTGCAATGAAAAATTGCCGACTCTCGACCTTTACTCTGGAGTTGGGACAATTGGTTTGACAATTGGAGGCGATGACGTGACGCTCGTGGAGATTAACGAACATGCCGTCGCGGAAATGCAGAGGAATATTGTCAAGCTGAATCGACCGAACGCCAAGGCGATTTTGGCGCCGAGCGAAAAATCTCTGGAATATATAACGGGCGAGCAAATTGTCATCGTTGATCCGCCGCGCGCTGGACTTCACGCGGACGTTACTAATCGACTGCTGGAAACTGAGCCGCCTAGGATTATTTATCTGAGTTGTAATCCAGTCACGCAGGCGCGAGACGTCAGCCTGCTTCAGGAAAAATACGAAATCGTACATCATCAAGGCTACAATTTCTTCCCGAGGACGCCGCATATTGAGCACCTTGTGGTCTTGGATAAGAAAGCGTAATCTATAGCCATGAAGACTAGAATATTAAAGCAAGCTACGTTTAGAGGAATTATTCCTTTTGTTATAATGTCGGCATTAGCTCTCATAATGACATATCAAAAAATTGACCCGTCACAAACTAAGGGAACATTCTTAACTGGCGTCATAATATCCATAGTTGCGGCCGCATCTGTAATATACGACATTGAAAAATGGTCACTACTTAAACAATCCGCCATACATTTTATTGTCATGATATTGACAATTTTCCCTTGTTTATTAATAAGCGGCTGGTACGAATTGAGTTCGTTCGCAGACTACTTGAAAGTATTCGGAATATTTTTACTATGCGGTTGCGTTTTCTGGACTATAGGATATCTCGTTTTTGGCAAATTACTGAATAGATAGACAAGTTCCTACCGAACAATTCGTCGACCAGCCCAGCGAGCAATGAATAGCTGGGCTAACATCGCTACGACAATTGCACCAGCTGCCGGCCACATTAACTCTTAATACGGAACATCAGTAAGCTTGACACGGAATCGTGCTGCTGATACAATGCCAATACCATCATAAAAGAGGAGTTTTATATATCATGACAGAAATGGACAAGTTACCAGAACAAGAAGTGCCAGGCGAGCAAAAAGCAACTGGCTGGGAAAGCTTAGAAAACTATGATGATTTCACTCATCACAGCCCACTTGAAAAAGTTCCAGCAGTTGACGGAAACGATCTCCTTGGAAATAGAGTATTCTTCCGCGATGCAATAGTGCTGACACAAAACGCCATTCCAACCAGCCCAGAAACTCCAGAGGAAAATCAGGCATTATTAGATTTTGGTGGTGTCTATGTGCTCGTGGATAAAGATTCTGATTCTGACCCAAAGAAACTAGAGGCAGCTTGGGCGCGAGCTATGCGCGGACACTACAATCAAGAGATAACTGTCACTGACAACATTATTGGTGGGGTTATTGGAAGTTATCCGCTAGTAACAGACACCCTAGACAACATACCAAAAGAAATCCTTGAAGCTGAAGCAGCGGAAGACAAGGCAAAGCGCCTCGCCGGAAATGAAAAAATTCAGGAAGCAGACGCTATCATTAACAGTGAAGAAACCTACCGAAGACTGAAAGATGAAGTATGGGATGTAGAACTTACTTTTAAAGGAAACAAAACATATACAGATAACGTCTACGGCGACAAACAAAATCAACCAGAGGAGGATCCGTTTGACTCGGCAAGCGAAGCTAAGTTTTTAATGCAGACCTGTTATGCCGTACTGTGGGCAAAACTTATGCAAGCACGCCTTAATGAAAACAAGAATGTAGCCATAGCCGACGTCGCAGAGGAATCTCTTAACCAGATGGATGTCACTCTTTATGAAGATGAAGAATTTGTTAAAAATATCTGTAATAGGCTAGGCCGATACAATTGGGAGCATTGCGCCGAGCTGAATGATTGGTATAATAAAAGAATTCGCGAGCTGTCGAATATAGAGCCGCTTTCAAAAGAAGCTAGATAAACCAAGACTACCAAGAATGATCCGGCAGGCATACGATATTTGCCTGCCGGCGTTTTTTATGGCGATTATACTTTTTTCTGACGTTAATTAGTAGTTATTTTTTTACCAGCGCGGCGGGCTAGCCACCACTGGGCTATCATCGCTATGGCAATTACACCAACTGCTGGCCACATTATAAACAAATTCGGCACGGTGAAGTCAAAGAAATCACGTAGGAATCCAAAGCTAAAGCTTCCAGCCGCCACAACAATCACCGACAGAAGATAAAGCAGGCGAGCGTGCTTGGCTGACTTATCGATAGTTACGTCCAGCATAATCCCCACAAGAAATACCAAATATACGCCGAATAAAGTCGCGGTAAGCACGGTCATAGTTGCAACTTCAGCGGCGTGGCCGGGGAACATAACAGAGGTAATCCAATAGGTGAACGCGACAGTCACGCCAGTAATTAAAGCAATCGGCGTAACAGCCAGCAAAGTGTCGTGCCAAAATCGCTTCGGATTTATTCGATGCTTCGGCGTGGGAGGAAATAGCGTCCACATAAGAGTTGGCATAGTCACCAGAAAAATATTCATAAACGTAATGTGGCGCGGCGAATACGGATAATTCATATTGATGAGAATCGTCGCAAGAAGAAGCGTCACGCCGTAAATAATTTTATGGAAGAACAAAACAGCGATGACTTCGATTGCTTGCATAATTTGATTGCCCAATTTCATTCCCATCGGAAGAGAAGTGAACGAATTGTTGAGCAATATAATATCGGAAACTCGACGCGATGCTGGAGCGCCCGCGTACATCGCCACGCCGAGGTCAGCCTTTTTCAGAGCCAGAGCGTCGTTTACACCATCGCCGACCATACCAGTAAATTTTCCCGATTGTTGAAATCGATTGATCAAGCGCTCTTTTTGGTCTGGCAAAACTCTGGCAAAAATCGTGTAAGTATCAGCCGCTTTATTAAATTCATCTTCGCTAAGCGCCGCTAAATCCTCACCTAAAATTGCCTTTTCTGGATGTTTAATTCCAGCTTCCTTAGCGATGTATTGAACTGTGCGCGGGTTATCGCCAGAGATTACACGAATAGTTACGCCTTGGCTCTGCAAAAAATCCACCGTTTCAACAACGCCATGACGCAGGGAATTGCGCAGAACAACCGCACCAATTGCCGTTCCAGAACCATTTTTCAAGTCTTTCAATTTGGTTTTATCATCCGAAAATTCAGCCAGCATCAACACGCGCAAGCCATTGTCAGCCCAATCATTCAGCTTCTTCTGGATCTCCTCATCTACCGGCGCCAACTTCGACACAAACTCTGGAGCGCCCATCATTAACGTTCGAATTTCGCCATTAATATTCGCCCTCACGCCAGCCATTTTACGCGCCGACGAAAACGCCATCACTTCCAAAACTTTCGTATTTTTTGGCGACGTAGCTTCCGCCAAAATTGCACGACCAGTGATATTTCCGCCGCTGGCTTCATGAGCAATTAACGCCGCAAAACTGGCAATGTCAGAGTCTGAATAGTTATTTTCATCACCGAAAGCCTCGACCCGTTCCAGCGTAACTTCATCGCTAGTCAAGGTGCCGGTTTTATCTACAGCCAGCAAATTCAAAAGTGCCATCGCTTCAATTGCTGACAATTTTTGCGGCAAGACTTTCGCCTGGGCTAATCGCAGTGAGCCGAACGCCAAAAGCAGTGAACTCGCCAACAATAAACCTTCCGGCACGACCGTAACCGCCGCCGAAGTGATGGTTTTTAAGATAACAACGACGTTATCGCCAGAGAAATAATAGACAATAGCAATGAGTAGTGACAGAACAATTGCGCCGTAAGTCAAGAAGTAAATTGCGCGCCAAATCGCCAATTGCAGAGGAGTGAGTTCTGGTTTGTAACGTTTCAGAACTTGGCTAATCGCGCCAGCTTTCGTGTCGTCGCCAATCGCAATTACTCGCGCCGTGCCCTCACCAGCTAAAACCGTCGTCGCTGCCAACACGACATCGCCGTCCTTTTTCTCAATCGACGCAGACTCGCCAGTCAACATACTTTCATTCAGCTCCAAGCCTTTCGACTCAATAACTTTCGCGTCCGCCGGCAATTCATCGCCAGCCTGAATAAGAATTTCATCGCCAATTTTCAGCTCGTCATAACCGACCTCGGCAACATTTCCGTCTTTTAACAATCGAGCTTTCGGCGCGCTCATCAACTCCAATTGCCGCAAAACTCGCTTAGCCCTTAGCTCCTGAATAATGCCAATCGTCGAATTCACGACAATCACCACCGAAATAAACCACGCATCACGATATTCGCGAACATAAACCAGCGCGCCAGCCAACAGAAAAATCACCACGACAATAGGTGAAAGCAGATTCCGCTTAATAATGTCCAAGTAGTCGCGCATTAGCTCGTTTGAATCCTTCTATACCTGAACCTTGCGCCAACTCGCCAATTTCCGTACGCGTCAGAATCGAATTGATATATCTCGCCATTTTTCACTTCAGAAATCAAAACCAAGGCGGGATTATACGGCGCCAAAGTTTTATAAAAATGCAAATCTTCATCCGTAACGTGCTTTCTTCCAGGAAAAACTTCGCGGAATTTACGCTTGCCAATATCTTCAAAATATCGCGGCTGACCTTTTGGTGGAATAAATAATTCCGCACGCATACCCATTCGAGAAATTATCTTTTTAACATCAGATAAAATCAACGGCGAAGTCGCCTCCAAATACATCATCAGCTGCTTTTTATTCGTCAAAAAGACCGACGCCTTAGCAGTGCGACTAACGTCAGCGTGCCACAAAATTATTGATTGAACATCAATTGGAAAACCAAATTTTTCCTTAGCAATTCGCTCCAGCGCCAGCTCGTCATACGTCGCCTTATTCATAGATAATATTTTACCATTTTTTTATGAGGTGCGCGAGATGGCAAAGATGTGAAATCTAATAGCCAACCTGTCTGACCGATTCGACTGATTGACGGGAAATATCCAAGTGGCTTTTACCATTAAACGCGTCTTCTGGATGTTTTTCATTCCAAGCAGCGACATTTTCTTCAGTACAATCTTTAATGGCATGATTAACACAAAACTCAAGTCGCTTAATGCTTTGGGTATTAGCAATTTTGATATTGCGTTCTGAAGACTGCCAACATGGTAAAATAAAACTATGGATTTCAATGCTCGTTACGCTAAATTAAACGATAATCAACGACAAGCAGTCGACTACATTCACGGATCACTTTTGGTAATTGCTGGGCCAGGAACGGGGAAAACCGAGCTTCTAAGTATGCGCACCGCCCAAATCCTGAAACAGACCGACACTTTACCGAACAGTATTTTGTGTCTAACGTTTACTGAAAGCGGCGCCACAAATATGCGCCAACGACTCCGCCAGATTATTGGTGAAGATGCGTATAAAATTGCGATTCATACATTCCACAGCTTCGGCACAGAAATCATCAATCAACATCGCGAGTATTTTTTCCGTGGCGCCGACGCTCAACCAGTCGACGAATTGACGCAATATCAAATTATCTCTGGAATACTTGAAGGACTTGATTGGCGAAATCCATTAAGCGCGAAAAACAATGGGGAATTTGTTTACATTAAAGACCTCATTCGCATTATTTCCGAGTTCAAGCAAAGCGGCTTAACGCCGTCAGAATTACGGGCAATTATTGAGGACAATCAAAGCACAATCGCCGAAATTGCGCCAGACATTCAGCAAGTATTTTCCGCCAAAATATCGAAAAAGACAATTGAAATGTTTGCGCCGATAGCTGAGAAAATTGCCAATTTAGCCGCCAAAAATCCTGACGAGAAAAACTCAAAATTGCCAGCCTCAATCACGCCATACGCCAACGTTTTGGCACTGAGCATCGTGCATGCCACTCAAGAAGCAATTGACGAAAACTCAACCAAGCCGCTGACTGCTTGGAAAAATAAATGGTGCGAAAAAAATGCCAATGGCGAATTTGTCCTGAAAGATTTTACCGCCGCAGAAAAATTATCTGCCGCAATTGACGTTTACGAAAAATACGTAAATATTCTGTCCGAGCGCTCGTTATTTGACTACGACGATATGATTTTATCCGTTATTCAAGCCTGCGAATCTCACCCAGAACTGCGCGCAAATCTCCAAGAGCAATTCCAATTCATCATGGTCGACGAGTTCCAGGACACGAACTTGGCGCAACTACGATTATTGTTCAATTTGACCAGCGAGAACGACGACAATCCAAACATCATGGCGGTTGGCGACGACGATCAAGCAATCTTTAGCTTCCAAGGCGCAGACGTAGGCAACATCCAGCGCTTCCGTCAACATTATCACGACCCAAAAATCATCGTTTTGACCGACAATTATCGTTCCGCCGAGAACATTTTATCCTCAGCGCGGGACGTCATCACCCAAGGCGCGGATCGATTGGAAAACACAATTGACGGACTATCAAAACAATTGACCGCACACGCAAATAGCGAAGGTTCAAAAGTCGAAATCCAAGAATTCTCATCTGTTAGCGAAGAGCGAGCGGTAATTGCCAAACAAATTGCTGAACTAATAAAAAACGGCGAGAAACCAGAAAACATCACGATTATTGCGCGCCACCACAAGGAACTCATTGAAATTCTTCCGCATCTTTATAAGGAAAATCTTTTTGTCAATTACGAGCGTCACGACGACATTCTGGAGCAAGATATAATTCAGATTCTGGACAAATTAGCGCGAACTGTCGTGGCGATTAGCCAGAATAATTTGGACGTTGCCAATAGTTTATTGCCGGAAATTACGGCTCATCCAGCGTTTGGATTTTCTGCGCTGAACATCTGGAAATTGAGTCTTCAAGCTTACAAAAATCGGCAATTGTGGCTGGAAAGTATGCTAGCGAATAGCGTATTTAAGGAATTTGCGGAGTGGCTTTTGGAGCGCGCTAAGGATGTGCCGAATTTGCCGCTGGAAGAGCAATTGGACAATTTATTAGGCTTAACTAACGACGAAAGTAGTGATCTTCAGGTTAATTCTCTCGCCAATTTCTATTTCTCGCCGGAAAAACTAGATAAAAACCCAGAAGCATATCTGACAATCCTGGAAAGTTTGCGCACTTTGCGTCAAAAACTTCGCGATCGAATCACCGATAAAAACCCAACGCTGGAAGACTTTTTGGAGTTTATTGATCTACATATTTCGACAAAAACCCGCTTAACGCAAATTCGCACGCACGCAAGTTCACTCAGCGGCGCCATAAACTTAATGACCGCCCATAAATCCAAAGGTCTGGAATTTCCGCACGTTTTCGTGATCGGGGCAATTGACAGCGCTTGGGGTGAAAAAGTCCGCACACGCAACCGAGCTATTCGATATCCCGCAAACCTCCAACTTCAGCCAGCGGGCGCTACTTACGACGAACGACTTCGATTATTCTTTGTGGCGATGACTCGCGCCAAAACCACATTGACCATGACTTATTCTCAAACCAACGATTCTGGCAGCGACACGATAATTGCCAGTTTCTTAACAAATTGCACGCCAACCATCATTCCAACCAGCGATGATCCAGCGGAACAAATTGAACTCGCTGAAACCGACTGGACGACGCGACTAACTTCGCCGATTGTTCCAGAATTAAAGGACTTATTGGCGCCAGCATTCGAAACATACAAACTTTCCGCGACGCATTTGAATAATTTCCTCGACGTTTCACGTGGCGGACCGCAGAATTTCTTATTGAACAATTTACTGCATTTTCCATCCGCCAAAAATTCCGCCGCAGCTTACGGAACCGCGATTCACAGCAGCCTTCAGCAAGCACATTGCGCATTCAGCGCCGATCATCAATTGCCAAGCACCGAACAAATCCTCCAATTCTTCCAAAAATCCCTCGAGAGCCAACATTTGCCAGCGGACGATTTTCAATTGTATTTAGACAAAGGGAAGTCGGCTTTGACTGCGTTCTTAAACGCCAAATCTTCAGATTTTCACGACACGGACTTGGCAGAATTGGACTTTTCAAACCAAGGCGTAATTATAGATAACGCCAGATTGACCGGCAAGCTTGACGTTGTCGACATCGATAAGCAAAACAAAACCATATTTGTAACGGATTATAAAACTGGCAAGCCGGCGCATTCCTGGAAAGGTTCGGCTGATTACGAGAAAATCAAACTTCATAAATATCGTCAGCAATTGATGTTCTATCAACTACTGGTCGAGCATTCACGCGATTATGGCAATTTCACGTTTACTGGCGGGCGATTGCAATTTGTCGAGCCAGACACGAAGACCGGCGATATTCTTAGCCTGGAAGATACATTCTCCAGAGAAGAACTGTCTGAATTTACGCAACTGATTGAGATTATTTGGCGAAAAATTACCACGTTAGATCTGCCGGATATTTCTGACTATTCGGCGGATTATAAAGGGATGTTGCAATTCGAAAAAGACCTGCTGGCGGGCGAAATATAAAAATATTCTGGTATATTGTTGCATTTTTTTATAATTAGTGTTATTATAATAAACGCTTTATTGATAAAGCAGCTCTCGACTTGACACCATAAATAGTGTCAAGTCCTGACCATGCTTCGCACAAAAGCATGGTCTGAAAGATGGTTAGAGATACTTGCCTATAGCCGATACTTCGGCGGGGAGGGGGTGAAACCCATCTTTAAGTCCGACGACGACCGCCGCCGCGAAGCGGCGGAGCAGGCGGGCAAAGTTTGCCCCGCCTGCGGTGGAACCGGCACCTACGGTGTAGGTGGTCGCGGAGCGTGGACGTCTAGTCCCTGTTCCAAGTGTAATGGAACGGGGCAGTCCCGGTAGTTTAAACTTTGGCGGTCGGGGTTTGTGCGACTCCGAAACCGCTGACCTCGCGTCAGCAAGAGAGTGTCCGCCCACTCCTGGCATGATTCAGCCAGCCGGTAATCCGGAAAAAGAATCACAGGACATGATTCTGGAAAAATCCCGCCGCTTTGTTGTAAAGTGGAGTAGCGGTGATAAGAGGGTTCGACACCCTCCATGTCCGCCGGGGAGGAGGTAAGACAAAGGCGTCTTGCTTCTTCCCTCCCAATTTTCGGGTTCGCGAGCTCACTCGTGGCAGTTTTTCTCAACGTTGAGAATTACTCCGAGCAGAACCGCTTGAGCCCGCCCACACCCTATCTCGATGATGAGATAGGGTTTTCTCCTTTTTGTGATAAAATAACAGAGATGACATCGTTTTGGAATGATTTACCACAGCCATTTTTTATATTGGCACCAATGGAAGCCGTCACCGACGTCGTGTTTCGCCATGTCGTGAAACAGGCTGGCGCGCCAGATATATTTTTCACTGAGTTCGCAAATGCTACCGGCTGGATTCACGCTGGCGATAAGGCCATAGCTGGGCGACTAATTAAAACCGACGATGAGCAGCCGCTAATTGCGCAAATCTGGGGTGGCGAGCCAGGGGATATGGAAGCTTTCGCGAAGCACTGCGCGGAACTTGGTTTTAACGGAATTGATATCAATATGGGTTGTCCCGCCAAATCTGCGATTAAAAGCGGTGGCGCGGCTCTGATCCGTCGACCCGACATAGCGATAGCTGCAATTGACGCCGCCAAAAAATCTGGATTGCCAGTTAGCGTAAAAACTCGGCTGGGCTATACTTACGTTAATGAGTGGCGCGAGTGGCTGACGGCAATTCTCAAGCAAGACATTGTGAACCTGACGATTCATCTGCGCACCAAAAAAGAGATGAGCAAAGTTGCGGCGCATTATGAATTGATTGACGAGATTGTTAAACTGCGCGATGAAATTGCCCCACAAACATTCCTGACTATCAATGGCGACATTCGCGACAGAGAACATGGCTTGGAAATTGTCAGAAAACATCCTGGCGTGAACGGAATTATGATCGGGCGAGGCGTTTTCAGTGATCCGTTTTGCTTCCGCGAGTCGAAGGTCAACACAGATAATCATAAAGAAGAACTGTTGGCGCTCCTTAATTATCACTTGGATTTGTTCGATTCTTACCAGCCGACTTTAGGACGACCTTTTGAAACTCTAAAACGTTTTTTCAAGATTTATATTCGCGATTTTGACGGCGCAAAGGAACTTCGGGAAAAATTGATGCACACCACGACGACAGACGAAGTCCGCCACCTGCTTGAAAAAGTATAGTTATTATGATATAATATAGGTATGTCTGAATATCTAGAAAGTAAACTATCTTATATTCACCCTTCAGATGTTACAACATCTAACCTGAAAAATAGTCCGGAAGGCATAATACTCTTATCGGATGTTTCAAAACCAGATCAAACACCCCTAGATGTCCGCGTGGACAAGGTGCCAAAATATGCAGAAGGTAGGGAAGATAGTGTTTACCAAGTCCAGTTCGGAGACATGACAATATCAGGACAAACAGATAGTTCTCCAAAAATAATTCAACCAGTGGCAATAAAGCCAGCCGACTCATTAAATCGCGCCATCCGCGAATACAATATAACAAAATATCTCAACAGTAGAGAAGAAGGAAGACGATTAACATTTCAGGTCCTAGGATTTACTAGATGGGGGGGTAATTATAGCGTTATTACCGAGTTTGAATCAGGGGTTGTCACCTACGACAACACTATTCTAAATGAGACTTACAGTCCCACTGAATCAGAAATATCAGAAGCTCTCACTACAGCAGCCTTGACTTTAGCAACCTTAAACGACTTGGGCTTAGCGCATGGAGACTTTCAGGTAAAAAACACCGCGAGAGATATCAATAATAGAGTTCGCATTGTTGATCTAACGGAAATGCGAAGATTTAATAGCCCAGACGACGCGCTCAACGACATTATGTTATATATGGAATCGCTCTCTAAGTTTGGTACTAGATTTTCTCCCGTAAGCCCTCAGCAATTTGACAAGTACTTCTTAAAAACATATGAGAAGAATATACCTGACGTCTTCCCGGAGAGTAAACGCCTAGAAGTGAAGATGGCAATTCACGCCCTACGCGACATGCTAGACGTCACGCTTATTACGCCCCAGTAGTAGAATATTAGCGTCGTCGCTTACGCCTATGAAGATCAGCAACCTTCAAGCGAACCATATGACGATCGATAAGCTGCTTGGCTTTCTCGCGCTCAACTTGATCGCCAGCTTCATCACGCGCCTTGATAGCACGCTCCAGAGCCTTCTGAGTTTCCGCCTCGATGATGTCGTCACCGTGATCAGCTTCATCAACCAGAATCTGCACCGACGAATAGTCAATTTTTACCACGCCACCAGAGATTGCGAAATATTCCAACTGATTATCAGAATCTTCTTTATGTCGACGCACGGTAATTACGCCGTCCCGTGCAATCGTCACTAGCGGCTCGTGGCTTGGGAAAACGGAAATTTCGCCGTCAGTAGTCGGAATTGACACCGAATAAACTTCTTCGTCAACCTTCGTACCGACAAGTGTGACTAATGACAATTTCATGACTATTTAGCTTTCTTTTCAGAATGTTTTTTAGCCTCGGCAGATTCAGCTTCAGCGTCGCGAGCAACTTGATCGGCCAGCGTACCCTGAACCATGTAGAACCAGTTTTCAGGTTTATCATCGTATTTACCGGCCAAAATATCGGAAGCGTCGCGAATGGTATCTTCCAATTTAACGTAAACACCTGGATTTCCAGTAAACTTCTCAGCCACGTGGAATGGCTGTGCCAAGAACCTCTGAATACGTCGAGCGCGAGCAACAATCTGCTTCTGATCGTCCGACAATTCTTCCATACCAAGAATAGCGATGATGTCCTGAAGCTCTTTGTATTGCTGCAAAATTCGCTGAACCTCGCGCGCCACACGGTAATGTTCTTCGCCGACAATTTCTGGATCAAGCGAGTTTGAACTCGAGTCCAAAACATCAACTGCTGGATAAATACCGATTTCCGTCAATGCACGGTTCATCACAATTGTAGCGTCAAGGTGAGCAAAGGTCGTCGCAGGAGCTGGGTCGGTCAAGTCGTCAGCTGGCACATAGACAGCCTGAACAGAGGTAATCGAACCCTTCTTTGTTGAGGTAATGCGCTCTTGCAAAGCACCCATTTCTTGCTGAAGGTTTGGTTGATAACCAACCGCACTTGGCAGACGACCAAGCAATGCCGACACCTCAGCACCAGCCTGAGTATAGCGATAAATATTGTCAATAAACAGCAAAACATCTTTACCTTCATCGCGGAAAGCTTCGGCCATAGCTAGACCCGACAATGCCACGCGCAAACGTGCTCCAGGTGGCTCATTCATTTGCCCAAAGACTAGCGAAGTCTTGTCCAAAACGCCAGCTTCTTCCATTTCATAGTAAAGGTCGTTACCCTCACGCGTTCGCTCACCAACACCAGCAAAAACAGAGTTTCCAGAGTGGAACTTAGCGATATTGTTAATCAACTCAGTGATAAGAACTGTCTTACCGACACCAGCACCGGCAAATAGACCAGCCTTTCCACCCTTAGCAAGTGGCGCAATCAAGTCGACAACCTTAATGCCAGTTTCCAAAATCTCAGTCTTATTTGACTGCTCAGAAAGCGCTGGAGCAGGGCGGTGAATTGGTGCAGTTTTTCCCTTTGGTTGCGGCTTTTCGTCAATCGCTTCACCGACGACATTAAACATTCGTCCTTGAGTTTCTACGCCGACTGGAACGGAAATTGGAGCGCCAGTCGCAACAACTTCTGCGCCACGGCTCAATCCATCCGTCGAAGACAGAGCAATTGCTCGAACAGTGTGTTCGTCCAAGTGCTGAGCAACCTCCAGCACCAAATTCTCATTGCCGTTTTTAACGTGCAACGCGTCGTAAATCGCTGGAAGTTCAACGTCTCGCGGAAACTCCACGTCAACGACCACGCCAACGATCTGAATAATTTTACCTAAATCTTTTGCCATCTTTTTCTCCTTTATCATTGTTCCATCGCCTCCACGCCACCAGAAATTTCAGCAAGCTCCTGAGTAATCGCCCCTTGACGAGCTTTATTCATAGCTAGCGTCAAATCATCAACCAAATCGCTGGCATTATCCGTAGCATTCTTCATCGCCATCATACGCATAGAATGTTCACTGGCTCGAGCGTCAAGCAACGCCTGCAACAGTCGCGCACCGACCAAACGATACGCCACCGCGTCCAAAACTTCTGGAATACTCGGCTCATATTTGGCGTCAGAAATTGTGTTAGAAACTTCACTCGGATCAACCAAGATTTTCGTTCCTGCTGGCAATAATCTGTCCAATTCAGCAGTTTGAACCATACTATTGACAAAACGCGTATAGACAAGCGTAACGGCGTCAACTTCGCCATTTTCAAACATATTTACTGCCGTATTCAAAATCGTATGGAATGTCAATCCAGACGGCTGATCTGGCAAATCTTCGTAAGTACCGATGATTTTCGTATCTTTAAGGCGCGTTGCGAATTGCGAAGCCCGACGACCAATAGTTAAGGTCAAGTTCTCAATTCCGCGCTCGTCATCACGCTTTAACAGCTCCAAATACTTCTTCAAAACGTTGGTGTTGTATGCGCCAGCCAGACCTTTGTCGCTGGCCACCACGATAATCAATCGCTTATTTATCTTTCGCCTAACGAACA
>CAUTKJ010000006.1:0-16896 GCA_963539185.1 uncultured Candidatus Saccharibacteria bacterium
TTGTCGCTGGCCACCACGATAATCAATCGCTTATTTATCTTTCGCCTAACGAACAGCGGGTGATTGTCGGTTGCGCCTTGGCTCGCCAAATAAGACAGCAATTCTTCCGCCGCCATCGTGTACGGCGCAGAAGCTTTGTCCGCCTCTTGAGCGCGACGCATTTTACTAGCCGCCACCAATTGCATAGCCTTGGTGATCTGCTTAGTTGAGTCCACCGAACGAATGCGATTTTTCAGCGCGCGAGTGCTCGGCATGAATTACTCCTCAAATCCTTTCGCTATTTCTTTCGTAGCTTCGTCAATCAATTTCAATTGCTCATCCGAAGGCTTATTGCCCTTGTTTAGTTCACGCATAGCATCTTTAGAGTTTTTCCAGAGATAAGTCAATAGGGCAGACTGCGCGTCCTTAATCTTAGAAACTGGAACGTCGTCAAACATACCGCCAGTCACCGCGTGAATGCTGACAAATTGCTCCCAAACGCTCATTGGTTGATATTGTGGCTGCTTCAGAAGTTCAGTGAGTCGCTGACCGCGGTCAATTTGAGCCTTTGTCGCGTCGTCAAGATCTGAGCCGAATTGAGCAAATGACGCCAATTCGCGGAACTGAGAAAGACCAAGCTTCAAGTTTCCGCCGACAGATTTAACGGCTTTCGTCTGAGCCGCGCCACCAACACGAGAAACTGATAGACCAGCTGAGATGGCTGGGCGAATGCCTTGATAGAACAAGTCGGTTTCCAGGAAAATCTGACCGTCGGTAATAGAGATCACGTTGGTTGGAATGTAAGCGGAAATGTCGCCAGCTTGCGTTTCAATAATTGGCAGAGCCGTCAAGCTTCCCGCGCCAAGTTTATCAGACAATTTAGCCGAGCGTTCCAACAAGCGTGAGTGCAAATAGAAGACATCACCTGGATAAGCTTCACGTCCTGGTGGGCGGCGCAACAATAGTGACATCTGTCGGTAAGCCACTGCATGCTTTGTCAAATCGTCATAAATCATCAATGCGTGACCGCCGTTATCGCGGAAATATTCTCCCATGGCTGTACCAGCGTAAGGCGCCAAGTAAAGCAGGGAAGCTGCGTCAGACGGACTAGTCGCAACGATAATCGTCTGATCCATCACGCCTTCTTCTTTCAATCGGTCGACCAACCTGGCAATCTTCGACAATTTCTGACCAATCGCCACATAAACGTTCACCACGCCAGTTTTTTGACGCGCCTGGTTAATCATCGTATCAATAGCAATTGCCGTCTTACCAGTTTGGCGGTCGCCGATAATAAGCTCACGCTGACCACGACCGATCGGGAACATCGCATCAATCGACATGATACCAGTCATCAGAGGTTCGTGAACCGACTTACGACCCATCACGCCAATAGCAGGACGCTCAATTAAACCACGTTTCTTAGTCTTAATCGCTGGACCGTCGTCAAGAGGCCGACCTAGCGGATCAACCACTCGCCCCAACAGCTCTTCACCGACAGGAACGTCTAGCACCGAACCCTTACGACGAACACTGGCGCCAGCCTTGACCTTATTTTCACCGCCAAGAATCACCGCACCAATTTCATCTTCCATCAAGTTCAGGGCAAACGCCTCAACTGTGTCGCCATCAGTTTCAATTTCCAGCACTTCACTATAGCCAGCACTACTTAAGCCGTGCACCCAAGCCACGCCGTCACCAACGCGAATAACCACGCCAGCATCTTCCAAACCTTCCGTTGCCTCCAGCTGCGCGATTTTTTCCCGCAGGCTTTTGGCTAATTCTGTCACATCAATCTTGCTCATTTTTCCTCCTAGATTTTCTTCGCCCGCAAGTCGTTTAACTTCTTCGAAACCGTTGCGTCCAGTGTTGCGGTCGGCGTTTGTAGCTTAAATCCGCCAATTAACGTCGGGTCAATCGATTCCCTTAGCGACACTTTTGGCTTGCTATTTTTATCGCTCGCCGCAGTCGCCAGAAATTGCTCTATTTTACGCCTTGTGCTGTCATCAAGCGCTCTCGCACTCTCGACCGACGCCACAATTTCACCACGCTCAGCCAGCTCAGCCTCAATATCTCGCACCAACAAATCAACTTCACGTTCGTGCTTTTCGTAAATCAAAAGACCAGCAATTTCTTCCAACACCGCGTCATTGCCAGCTAAAATTTGTTCAGCTGCGTACTTTGCCAACTTTCTTCTGGACACTAATCTCATCTATTCAGCCTCCTCAAGCGCTTCCGAAATCAGCTTCGTATCTTTCTTCGCGTCAATTTTCTCGCCTAAAACCTTGCCAGTCGCTTCAGCCACCAACTCTAATGTCGAATTGTGCAGGTCTTTCTTAGCGTTTTCAATTTCTTGAGCAATCGTATTATGCGCTTCTTTAATCAAAGCTTCAGATTTGGCGGTCGCTTTTTTAGCCGCTTCTTCAACAACTTCGGTCGCTTCTTCTCGAGCAGACGCCACGATGTCGCTAGCTTGCGCTCGTGCTTTTCGCATCATTTCGGCAGTCATTTCTTCGGCTCGGTCGGCATTTTCCTTGGCAGATTTTGCCGCCGCGTCAGCCGCTTTCAAGTCTTTTTCTCGCTTGACGAGCATTTCCATCATTGGTGGATAGACAAACTTGCGAAGAACAAATAGCAAGATTAAAAATGCTACCGTCTGAAACGCCAACAGCGCCCAATCAATACCTAGCGAATCAAACAAACCAGCTTTTTCCGATGCGCCAGAATTGGCAAATTGTGTTAATATTTTCTCCACAATTTACTCCCGAAAACTACATAACTTTGCCGACGATTGCTGCAACGAAACCGATAATAGCAATAGCGTCGATGAATGAAATACCCAAGATCATCATTGTGCGTAGGTCGTTGATTTTTTCTGGATTACGACCAGCGGCGTTCATAGCTGCTGCACCAACGATTGCAGCACCGATTGCTGCAAATGCTGCTGGGATTGCGTAGGTAAGTGCAAATGATAATGCTTCCATTGTTAATATTCTCCTTTTAGTTAATTATTACCTAATTTAATCACTCTCTGATATCGCTAATTTATTAGTTTCAAAAGAGGAGTGAACTTCATCAATTGGCTCGTGCGAATCATGGTGAGCCAGCCCCAGGGAAATAAACACAGTTGACAACATAAAGAAAATATATGCCTGAATACCACCTATAAACAACTCGAAGAAATAGAACGGCTGCAGAGCTACGGGCGACAAAAACTTCGTCATATAAGCGATGATTGCCAAGAGAATTTCGCCAGCCAAAACGTTACCAAACAGACGGAAACTCAGCCCCAGCATTCGCGAGAACTCAGCCACTAACTCCAAAATGCCGACAAATGACATAATTGGATCACGCAGTGGATTAACGAAATATCGTCCCAAATTGCCCTTAAAGCCCAAATACTTAAACGCATAAACCTGAGCCGCGACAATCGTTACAATTGCCAGACCGAATGTCATATTAAGATCCGCCACGCCACCGCGAAACAGCGGAGTGTGATGCTCGCCAATTGTAATTGGACCAACGATCGGCAAAAGCCCCAGCCAATACTGCGCGACGATAAAGAAAAACAACGTAATACAAAGTGGAGCAACTTTACGCGCCCATTTTTGGTCTGGAATGACTTGGCAAACTGTATTATAAAGTCCGTCGAATGTCCACTGAATTAGCCTTGTGATAAAATTATGTTTCTTTTTACCCAAAACCGCCGCACGAGTACGAAACATTGCCCATACAAGTACGATCAATCCCAAGAATTCCATCAAGTGCGAATTCGTAATAGATACGCCAGCAATATTGAGAACTTCGTCAACCTTTACTGAAATATGCGGACCAGCGCTTGCCATATAATCGATCATTTCTTCAACTCCTGCTGTTTAATTTTAGCAATTTGCAAAGCTACGAGAACCACCGAGATAATCGCGCCAGAAATAATCCCAGCAAGCAACCACCTCATCTTCATTCCGCTGACATTATCCAGCCACAATCCCAACAAAGTCAAACCAATTGTTGGCAAAAACATTCGCCACATTGTATCAATCATCGTCCTTGCCAAAATCATCATCGCGCCAGAATCGCCTGTATCATTAGCCGAAATGTCAGTTTCTTTTACCATTACTTTCCACTATATCAATCTGTTATACTATTTTGCAAGATGCCGCGGCGAAATTATTCAAAAAATAGTCAAAAAACCCAAAAAACATCATTGATGTCAATTTCAGGACTGACTAATTGCCAGAAAAAACGTCGCTTCTCAACAGAGATAAAAGCGCGCCAAGCAGCAGAAATCCAAGAATTAGCAAACCCGAATTTGTCGATTGATATATATCATTGTGAGTGGTGCAAAAATTGGCATTTGACGTCGAAGAATTCTAAATATACGTAACCGTTATGCTATAATTGGAAGTGTTATTAAATAGGGGAATATATGAGCGAAGACACAACGAACAACCATCAAGACACAAAAGTTGTCGTGTACAACACCAGCTGGTGTGCGTTTTGCCACACGGAAATGGAATGGCTGAAGAAGCTGGGAATTGACTTTGTTTCCAAAGATATCGAGGCTGATCCTGGCGCAAAAGAGGAATTGCTAAATAAAAATGGCGGCAATTTCCAAGGCGTGCCGGTAACGGATATTAACGGGGAATTAGTACTTGGTTTTGATCGACCGAAACTACAAGATTTGCTACGAAAAAACGGCTTATTGTCTGACTAATTTTCTTAAAACGATTCAAGATTTTCCGTCAAATTCTGGCGGAAAATTTTTTATTCTGCGCCAATTTGCACAACTTTGCCGCCAAGTTTTTCGCGGAAATAATTATCATGGCTAACGTAAAGAATCGCGCCGGAATACTTGGCCAACGCCGTTTCCAATTCTTCAATACTTGGCAGGTCTAAGTGATTAGTCGGCTCGTCCAAGATAAGCAGCTGCGGGTCGTTCGCCAGCATAGCAATAATCTGAAAACGCGCCTTTTGGCCGCCAGACAAACGAGCCAGCGGCGTCATTCGATCAGCGTCCGTGAACAAATAGTCAGCCAAAAGTTGCCGAATTTTCGTATCAGAAATCGACAAATCGCGACTCATATACAATTTTTCAATCGCTTTTTCTAGCGGATCAGACAAATATCGCTCGTCAATTTCCTGCTCATAAACGCCAATTCGGACCTGCGGATCAAGGAAAATATCGCCAGAATAAAGAACAGGACCGCCATCAAAACTCTTGCCCGACGCCAAAATCATCCGAATCAACGTAGTCTTACCAGCGCCATTGCGACCTCTAATTTCAATCGCTTCACCTTCACGCAAATCAATATTCACATCCTCAAACAATATCCGCTCACCAATCCCAACTGCCACATTTTCCGCGCGAACTAACACGTGCTGACTGCGACTGGACGCATCTTTCATACTCAGGCGAATATTACGAGACTTAAACTTTCCGTAACGCTCGGCCGATTTATAATCCAATTGACTAGCAGATTCTTTATCAATCCAAAACGTCGGCTTTTCCATTTCCGATAGTTCCTCCAGCTCCGCTCGCGCCTCATTCTCCAAGCGCTTAAATTTCTGAATCGTGCCGGGATTTCGCGACTTTTCCTTAAGCCTTTGATAATCCAAAACTTTTTGTTTCAGGTTAACAATTCGCTTCTCAATCTGCTCAAAATTATTCATTCCAGCCGTCGTCGCTTGAGCGTTCTGCTTCAAATACGCGTCGTAATTTCCACGGTAACTCACGGCTTGTCCGTCCTTAATCTCAACAATTCGATCAACTTGCCCAAGCACATCGCGATCATGCGTAATGATTAGCATCGCTTGATGCGGCTGCGAATTCATCCAATCAATAAACTGCCGTTTCGCCACATAATCCATGTGGTTGGTCGGCTCGTCAATCAGCGCCAAATGCGCCTCCGAGTGCATAATTTTAACAATTTCCACCAGCCTTTTTTGCCCACCAGACAGGGAAGAAATCCGCCGATTACCATAACCATCTAACTGAAACTTGCTCAGCTCTCGCTCAATTTTTTCTTCAACTTGATAAAATCCTTTTTGGTCAAATCGTTCCAAAGCCTGTGTATATTCTTCAATTTTTCGCATATTGTCGCCCATAGTCAGTGGATATTCATCGATAATTTTCTTTAGCTTGGAATATTCTGGAAGTCCACCAAGAATATACGAAATAACCGTTTGCTCGCCCAAGCCGTGATGCTCCTGAGCGGTAGTCGCAATCGTAATGCCGCGCCGAAAAATAACCTCGCCCGTATAATCAGTGTCTTTTCCGCTCAATATTCCAAACAGCGTCGACTTACCGACGCCGTTGCGTCCAACCACACCGACTTTCTCGCCGTCGTCCACACTGAACTTGACGTCTTTCATCAACGTCTTATCGCCAAAACTTTTCTCAGTAATGTGAATGTCGGCTATCATGCTTGAGATATTGTAACATAAGTCATATTTCAGCCGCACCAAACTAGCCTAAATATACTGTCGCGTTAAGTTTTGCTATAATATAATCCATGCCAAAGCCAAAAGCTAAAAAACCAGCCACACAGAATATCATCAATCGTCGCGCACGGTTTGATTATGAACTTGGCGAAGAAATCGTAGCTGGTTTGGTTTTAACTGGAATGGAAGTGCGAGCCGCCAGAGAAGGTCACGTCCAGCTTAAAGGCTCATTTGTTAGCTTAAGAAATGACGAATTGTGGCTAAATAACGCCAGCTTTTCACTGCGATTAAACGTTCGCGGAGAAGCAAATAGCCGCTCAGTCGACACTTCGGCGCGGAAATTATTGGTAAGTAAAAAACAATTGTCCAATTTTATAGAGGCCAAAAAACAAGGAATGACAATCGTCCCGACCAAATTATTGACCAATGGAAAATTCATTAAAGTTGTAATTGCGCTCGGAAAAGGTAAGAAAAATTACGACAAAAGACAAACTATCAAACGCCGCGACCAAGACCGAGAAACCAGGCGACTCATCTCTAACAGATAGTTATACCGATTACAAAATCAGCCTGAGATTTATTGATTTTCGCGCGCGTCAATTAGCTTTTGATAAAGCTTTTCAAGCTTCTTCACTTGACTGCGCTCTGTGAATTTATTAGCCAGCTTCTTACTTTCAGAACTAAACTCCGCCTGTTTCTTCGGACTTTTTAGAATCGCAATTACTTTTTCCGCGACACTTTCTGGATTGTTCTCCGCAAAATAGCCATTGACTCCATCCTTCACAACTTCTGAAACTTCCTTGTCAATAATAACAATCGGTTTTCCAGCGTGAGCAGCTTCGTGAAGAACCCAGCCTTGCGTATCTTTAAGCGAAGGAAAAGTAAACACCTTCATCACTTTATACGCCACACCCAAATCTTCTCGTGGCATGGCGCCAGTAAAGATAATCCTATCCGCAAAATCCGTCTCGGCTGCCATTTTTTCCAAAGTCTTTCGATATTCAAAATCACCGACAAACAGCAGCTTTGATTTCGGACGAGCTTCGGCAATAAACTCACTAAACGCCTGAATTAAAATTGGCAAATTCTTTTCCTCGCCCAAACGCCCAACAAATCCAAACACTTCATCTTTTTCGTCAAGACCCCATTGCTCGCGAAATTCCGCAACTCGTTTCGCGCTCGCCCGCGGAAGAGCATTCACGCCGTTTGGCATTAAAGTAACATCGTAGGTGTAATCTTCGGTCTGCCAAGATTCCAATTGATCGCGGCTTTTACGCGACAGAGCAATCACCGCATCTGCCTTGCTATATAAAATAGTAATAACGCGCTCAATAATATCTTTATTCCATTTCGTTACACCATTACGCGGACGATATAATTTGGCAACTTCCAGCAAATCCTGTCCATTCAATTTTACCGACAATGGAAAAACTACTCCCGCCAACGCCAAAACTCCCGGCAAAACCGCAGGATAATGATCGACGAATTCGTATAGATCCGTACAATGCTGGATAATCAAAGGAATATTATTTTTCTTCGCCGCCTTCACACCCAATAGACCAATTTGCGACGGCGTAAAAATATGAACGACGTCCAAATTCATATTAGCAATTTGACGCTGCACTACAGGAGGGAAGAACACCGACGTGTCATAATCATCAAAGAATGCGCCCGTAATTGAACGAAAACGAATTATTCGGCTATTCTCATCTTCGTGGAGAAGCTCGGCTTGCTTGGACGGACTAATAGACTTTGCTGGGCAAAAAACATAAACTTCATGCCCCAAAGCTTCCAGCTCGCGCTTTAATGATTCGACAACGTAAACGATACCGTTAATGGACGGCCTGTAGCTGTCCGTAAAAAGTCCTATCCTCATAATATCCTCATTATACCATTTATATCAGCGATCGATAAAATTCGACCAATCGCTCAGCGCCAGCACTACTATCAAAACGCTCGGCAATTTTCTCAGCACTAAGTTGCGCTTTCTTATAGGCTTTCTTATCTTTGCGCAATTTACTGATCAATTCTAAAAATTCATCGTCCGTTTTTGCCATAACAGCGTCGCCCTTAAATGTGTCGTTATATTGCGGAATGTCGCGTAGAATGATCGGCAAGCCAGCGCCAGCCGCCTCCAAGACGCACATAGGGTGATTTTCCTGCATAGCTGGCAAAACAAAAACGTCGGCAGCGACATAATAGTCACGAACATTCTCCAAAGGTATCACGCCAGTTACAGTGAGATTATTCGGCGCATTTTTTATCATATTTTGCATAGCGTTATAATCCGCACCCAAATTCTTAAACGGAATTCCTCCCACCCAGAAAAAGTTTACATCTGGCATTTCTTTGGCAGCTTTTATTAAAATATCCAAACGTTTTCGCGGCTGGACTTGACCATTTCCCATAACCACAAAATCATCATCTTTCAAGCCAAGTTTCTTCCGAGCCGACTTTTTCTCCGCAGCAGAATGTTTGTACCTCGACATATTTATCGTATTGTAAAGAACTTTTGTCTTTGGCACGTGCATATCATTTATCAACTCATCAGCAACCATACCAGAGCAGGCCAAAACCAAATCAGCCTTTTTATAAAAGAATTTCAGCCACGCTCGACCTAAAGGCTTCCAATATTTCGCGCCTTTAATTGAACCGATAAAACTATCCGGCACAATGTGAGCAGAAACAACTTTTTTGCCACCTTTTTTCATCAAATGTCGAAACGAATACAAACCCATAGTCTGAATATGAATAATGTCAGCAGGACGATCAGAATTCACTTCAATATCAATATCTTTTCTTTTACGTAGCGCGTCCGTAATCTCCTTATAAGCCGTATGCACACCATGCCCCTGAACGGTAAACTCGCTCTCAGAAATCATATCAACAATTAGTTTTTTATCGTCTTTCTTACTCATACCTACAGTATAGCAAATAATTATTCCGCCAATATCAATTCAGCAACCAGTTCTGGACTATCCAATACCGACAAATGTCCCGTATCAATCTCCACAAATTTATCAATTTTTACGCCATCTGCGACATTCACAGGAAGCGAAATCTTGTCCCGTCGCCCAACTATCAATCCCGTAAATTCACGCTCAGAAATAATAATTTTATTGCCCCGAGAAATGTCCCGCGCAATTTTCGATTGTTCCAAATATTGCTGCCGCGTTACTTGCGTATTTTTCGTCAGCCACCGTATCAAATCCACTGTGTTTTTCCGTCTATTATTCACCAAGCACAGCCCACGAAACACCGAAAAATAATAGTTCAAATAAATATATTGATTCACCCGACGAGTGCGGTAAAAGAACGACGAGGAAATTCTCGATATAATCGAAGTTTTCATCGGAGGACTGATGTACCAAATTTTCCGGCATCGCATTTTATTTGCCGCCAAACATCCAAGCGAATGGGCGACAACCTCGTCAATTGACACGCCTTTACCGTCAAAAGCCGACATCAAATTCATCGCCCAATTTTCAACGTCGCTCATTTTCATATTTTTTATCAATTGACTTCTGCCGTGAGAAGGCAAGTCAACAAACACCAAATTCGCATCATTTCTCAGGTGATAAGCCAGCGGAATCATCCCGTGAAAATCGCCACCAATGCCGTGAATTAGCAAAATAGTTTTATTCGAGCCGCCTTGATAAAAATAATAAGCAGTTTTCACGCCTCCGACATCCATGAAATCGCTTGATATTTCGCCCAAAAACTTATCGTACATTGGTAGCATATTCATTAAATTATATCATCACGGTATAATAAAATTATGAAGCTTTTCTCTTGGAACGTAAACGGTATTCGTGCAGTTATAAATAAAGGTGAATTTGCGAAATTTATCAACACGTACAATCCAGATATTCTGTGTCTGCAGGAAACTAAGGCCGCCAGAGATCAAGTTGAAATTGACCTGCCAAATTATCACGAGCATTTCTATTCCGCTGCCAAAAAAGGCTATTCCGGCACGGCGATTTTCTCAAAAATCCCACCCTTAAGCTGGCGTGACGGTTTTCCGCCAAATATTATTGAGCAATTCGACTTAACGGGCGATGAATACGGCAATCCAGCCGACGAAGGACGAATTATTACCGCTGAATTTGACGATTTTTGGGTTGTCAATTGTTATACTCCGAACTCAAAAGGGGATTTGAGCCGATTGGATTTGCGATATAAAAAATGGGACAAGGCAGTGTTGGCTTATCTGGAAGAATTGGAATTATCAAAGCCAGTCCTTTATTGTGGCGATATGAACGTGGCGCATCAGGAAATTGACTTGGCAAATCCAAAACCCAACGTCGGCAAACACGGCTTCACCGACGAAGAGCGGGAAGGTTTTCAGAACTATTTAGATGCTGGATTTACGGACACTTTCCGAGCAGCTTTCCCCGAAAAAACTGGCGCGTACACTTGGTGGACGCACTGGGCGAATGCCAGGGCGCGAAATGTTGGTTGGCGGATTGACTATTGGCTAGCGTCGCGTGAAATCGCAAATCGCGTTACTAATCCGCAAATTCATCCAGAACAAATGGGTAGCGATCATTGTCCGGTGAGCATTGAGGTAAATTTGTAATGGATATGAAATTTTGGCAAAAACAAGAACCAGGGAAGCCACTTTTTCCAGATGTCGAATGGAACAAACCAGAACGACGCGACCAGGCGGGAAAATTAGGAATCATCGGCGGCAACAAATTAGGCTTTTTGGCGGTGGCAGAAAGTTATCAAGAGTCCCTTAAAACCGGCGTGGGCGAAGCTCGCGTTTTACTGCCTGACGCCTTGAAAAAAAACGTTCCCGCGAATATGACCGACGTTTTATTCGCACCGACAAACCAATCGGGGAGTTTGGCAAACGAAGCGCTCACTGAAACTTTGGCGCTGGAAAGATGGGCGGACGTATTGCTATTATGCGGCGACGCTGGGCGAAATAGTCAGACGGCAATTGTCTACGAAGAATTGATCAAAAAGTCAGAAATTCCCGTCGTGCTGACGCGAGATGCGATTGACCTTGTACAAAATAGTTTTCAGGAAATTCTGGACAATCCGCACGTGATTTTCGTGGCAAGTCTGGCGCAAGTTCAGAAAATATTCCGCGCAATTTTTTATCCAAAAATGATTACGTTCAGCATTCAATTGTCGCAACTCGTCGAAGCGCTTCATAAATTCACCATCACATATCCCGTAACAATTTGCGTTTTTCATGCCGACAATTTAATAATCGCCCACAGCGGAGAAGTCGTCACCCAAAAATGGGACGCACCAATGGCAATTTGGCGAGGAACCGTCGGCGCCCGCGCCGCAAGCTACTTGATTTGGTCGCCGAAAGCGCCACTAGCAGCAATCAGCACCGCTATTTGCAAAATGTAGCTTCTTATAAATATCCGCTTGACATTACGTACAATTAGTTGTATTATACTACCAAGCTTTCGTGACTTGTCAAAGGGCGAAAGTAGCCCTTGGTCACGAGAGTGTGAAAAATCTCTCAAGAAGGAGGTGAAAGCAGTGCGTAGCAGAATCAGCAGGATTATCGGTATGATTATCAGTAGGATTATCATTAATGCTGCAGGAACGACCGATAAGATCATTTCTATGATTTACTGGCGGGTCGTTCTACGCGGATGCTTTTAGCATTCTTTACACTTATCACGAGACACCCTAGTCATTGCAGTGATAATTGCCGAAGTGGCTTAAAGCCCACAGAAAGGAAACAGCTCGCCTGGAAGGCTATAAAGCCTCGGCACAATGCCTTTCTGCGGGCTGTTTTCTTTGCATAAAAAAATCGCCCAAAATGGACGATTATCACCTGAAGCTGCCTCTGGTACCGCGGGCCGGACTTGAACCGGCACGAGCTATTGCTCACCAGATTTTGAGTCTAGCGCGTCTACCAATTCCGCCACCGCGGCACAAGAGAACGCTCCAAGCTACCGTATGATTGTAACACAACCAGCAATTTCTCACAAGCACGACTTTTATTTGATATCAATTTGACGTATAATGGAAGAAGTTATGTATCCGACGGATGATCAATCAAACGGTCGAGTGGGCATGCCGGTATCAGATCAGCGCCGATCTCTCACGCCGCCAACTCGCGACTCAGCAGCCTCACGAAATGCCGCTGCTGATGTTATTCGTGGGCAACTTGACGCTATTTATTCCAGATCAGAAGAGCAAAATTCTGCGCCAGAAAAAACTCAGCCGCAACCATTTTCCGCTCAATTGCAATCAAAACCCGAAGTCCGATCAGAACAGCCTAAGGTGCAAATAGTCAAACCTCAGCAAGCTTCAACAACACCACAACCAGAGCTAAAAAAAGACACCGTCAATCACGCTATGAGGACGGCGCCAATTGCCCAAACTCAAATTCAGCCAAAGCCACAAATTAGCAATTCCGCTTCCGCAAACCAAACCACTCAAACTCAAAATTCAACCATCCACACTCAAGTTTCGGCCGACCAATGGAAGCAATACCACAGTGCTTGGCAGAAATATTATCAGATGTATTACGAGCGTTACTATGCTGGCGACATTGCGGCAAAAAACCGTGAAATTTCTCGATTGACGAAGGAAAATCAGAATATCACGCCCGTAGTCAGCGCAGACGAGCCTCTGGACCCACAAAAAGCAGCCATAAAAGAACTTCGCAGTCAAATTCAGCAAAAGGTTCGCGACTCCGCAAATAAGGTGAAAAAATCCCGGCATTTTGTTCCGGCGATTGCTGGATTATCGGTGTTATTAGTCTTCATGTTTTTGCAATATAACCGCGTTATTTTCGGCGCGGTCGCAGCTTACACAACACCTGGCGCAATTAACCCGCAAAACATCATCGTTGACGCCTCCACCGACGTAACTGTCGGACCCGAGCCTAGGATTATTATTCCAAAGATTAACGTTGACGCGCCAGTTATTTACGGTGCCGCCAGCGACACGAAATCGCAATCAAAAGCCATGGAGAAGGGAGTAGCTCACTTTTCAATTCCTGGCGCCAGTGCCGTGCCGGGCGAAGTCGGAAATGCCGTATTTGCCGCCCACTCCAGTAACGACGCTTTTGCTGGTGGCGATTATAAATTCGTTTTTGCTCAGAATGAAAAGTTGGTCAAGGGCGATATTATTTACATGAATTACAACGGGAAACGCTATACCTATAAGATAACCTCAACAGAAGTTGTTATGCCAACCGAAGTTTCAAAAGTTCAGATTAATACAGATAAGCCAATGCTGACACTTGTGAGTTGCGTGCCTTTAGGAACTGCAGAAAAGCGACTTCTTATCTTTGCGGAACAAATCAGTCCAGACCCAAGCAAAGCTACTGCGACTTCAGAATCCAGCTCAAATCAGCAGCAAAGCAACAACTCAAATATCCCAGGAAAACCCGAGCCGACTTTGCTTGAGAAGTTATTCGGCGGTCGATAAACTAGCTATTTAATTAAAGAACCCAATCGATCCATTGTCCATATTCATTTTACTCAGGACAATTTTTCCAGAAGCGTTGGTCGTCAATCCGTAAACGTATCGCTGATTCGAGGACAAAACAGAATCCAAACCAGGCTTAACGCTTATCAGCGTATGAGCGTTCGTGCCGTCAAATTCGCGAATCTCCATTTTTCCCGACGCAGAAACGCTACGAATATAGAAGTTGTCAAGCCACTTCACTTCCTGCGCCACGCCGATGTTAAACGCGCTCGACAATTCTTTACGCTCCAAATCGTAAGTCTGCAGTACCGCGCCGTTTTGTGTTACGATAAATCGCCCAGCATTGTCTATCGTTATGTTCGCGATCGCATTATCGGTTTTAATAATCTTTGCCGTTTTTAAGAACTCTTTTTGGCGGTCCTTAGAATCTGAAATCTCACCTCTGTAAATTGTCATATTTTTACCATCAGCCAAGACTACGGTGTCTTTATTGAAATAGCGAGAAATTCGAATTACTGGGGTAGAATCAGTAGCAAAAGTGCCAATCACAAACGGCTCTTTCCAATCTCGCTTCCAAATTCCTGCCACTTTTTTACCGTCAATAACAGCCAGGTAGGACAAACGATCGTCGCCGTAAAGCTTGAAAGATTCGACGCCAGTCAAGATTGGGCTGGAAATTGTCGAGCTATCAAGATCAACTCGCCTCAATTCGCCAGTTTCCTGCAGAGCGTAAACCGTGTGTGCGCCAGTTCCCGCAAAGCCGATTTGCTTAATTCCAAAGCCAGTCATCGCCGTTACATCAATAATTTTCTCTGGATTTTCTCTATCAAAAACCAACCACTGCACGCCTGTAGCGTTATTTTCTGCCGGATACGAATGCTTCACTAGCGCGTAACGAGAATCGCGGTCCCACTCCGACACGGTAAACGTATGATTGTCAGAAGACAGGGAGTAGCCAGCCAAAACGCTCGTGCTTAATGCGTGTTCCGTGAACTTTTCCTTATCTTTGTTCGTATCGCGAATGTCGCCAATTGTCAAAATCGGAGTTTTATCTTTAACGCCAAATCCCATCAAGAAATTGCCAGCTGGCGACAGAGAAACAGATTGCAATGAGTCAAACGTTTTTACTTCGGTGGTTTCGCGTTTTGTCGGAATCAGTCTGGCGTAATTCAAATTCGTAACGGTATCGGACTTGATATTCAACGTTTTTTGCCACGGTTCGTATTTATCCAATTTCATCGAAAAAGTGTGCTTGCCAGGAAGAACGGTGCTTTTCGTCGGAGTGCGGCGCAGCTCCATATCGTCAACATAAACCAGCGCCCCGCCAGGATGTGATTCATATTGGACAAGTCCAGTTTGTTGCAATTCTTTCGTGTTTGGATCAAACGTATAGCCGAGCATTCTAAACGTCAAAAACGTAAGAAGAATTATAAGTGATAATGTCATCAGCGTGTACACAAAGGTCCGCCGCGCGAGCTCTTTAGTGCGATTCTTTTTCTGGTACATAATTACGGAAATTATAACACATTTTTACACTTGAAAAAACCTTAGGCGATTTGTAATATAATATACAGGAATAAACATTAGGGGGATTAATGGCAAGTAAAAACTACGTGGTTATCAATGGACGAGCTTACAACACTGTCACTGGAATGGTGATGGATGATATTAAGATTGAAAAATCTGAAATAGAAAAAGAACAATCAATCAGTAGGCGCGGCACGTCCGTGTCAAATATTCACGCCGCACACATTCAGAAATCCAGCACATTGAATCGTCGGCACGTTAAAATGCCGCAGCGTACGCCATTGGCCGCCAAACCCCAGAAAGCTCGCGTCGACGTGAAGCAACATGTCGCCGTGAAGAAGTTTTCTACGCCAATTGTCAGCAAGCCAGCTCCTCAGAAAATTACTATTAACCGCCCAGCCGAAACTCACCCTGTTACTCGTCGCGCTCAACAAAGACCTCTTAGCGTCAACACTAAATTGCGAAAAGAACGCCAGCCTCTGGCTATGAATAACAATCCGCTTGTCGCCGTCGCTCCGCAAAAAATAGAAAAGCCAGTCGCAAAAACCGCTCACCAATTGAAAAACGAAGCAATCGAAAAAGCTTTGTCGAATGAGATTATCAGCAATAAAAAAGCACGTCGACGCCAGAAAAAGGGCGGCGCATTACGTTGGTTGAACACGTTTTCTGTTGGTTTTGCGGTGATGCTACTCGGTGGCTATTTAACATATCTGAGTATGCCAAATATCTCCATAAAAATGGCAGCCGTTCAATCAGGAATTGATGCCAAATATCCAGGCTACAAACCAGACGGCTACGCGCTGAACGGACCTATCAAATTCAAATCGGGAGAGGTCTCTATGAAATATGCTTACGCCGACGGAAGTTCAGGATACACCATAACCCAGCAAAAAAGCGGTTGGAATTCGTCAGCAGTGAAAGAATTCTTCTCTGAAAAACACAAGAATCCAAACACCACAATGATCGACGGATTGACAATTTACAGTGGCGGGAAAGAAGCGGCTTGGGTGAACGGCGGAATCCTATATCAAATCAGCGGCGACGCAAACCTCTCAAGCAGTCAAATTGAAAAAATCGCCACTAGCCTGTAACTCATCAGATAACGTGCTATAATTTACTCATGACTATTAGAACTCGTTTTGCGCCAAGTCCGACTGGCTATATTCACTTAGGCAACGTCCGCACCGCGCTATACACATACCTTGTTGCCAGAGCACATCAGGGAGATTTCATCTTACGCATTGAAGACACGGACCAAGCTCGGTTCGTTGAAGGCGCGGAAGAAATGATTTTGGAAACCTTAAATTGGCTAGGTCTAAATTGGGACGAAGGACCAACTCTCAACAATCCAAAAGAAGAGTCTGGCAATTTTGGCCCATATCACCAAACGGATCGCCGCGACATTTACATAAAATGGGCGAAGAAAATGATTAGCGAAGGACTAGCTTACGCTGATCCGTACACGCCTGAAGAAGTGCAAATTTTCCGCGACAAAGCCAAGGCTGAAAAACGAGCATTTTTATATCGCGACCATCG